>NZ_JBFAJA010000115.1:0-38272 GCF_040654975.1 Dactylosporangium sp. NPDC050588
GGAACCCTCGGCGGTTCGGGTGTCATCGACGCCCTCACGGGCGCGATCGACGATTGCCCAGAACTCGTCCTGATCCATGATCGCCATGCCGCGATTCGCCGCCCAACCCCTTGACCTAGAGGGGAGCCTTGAGCGAGCGCCCGTCCCCGGGTCTCGGGTAGGCCCAGAACTGCGCACGAAGCGTCGCCACCATCGGCGAGATTCTGCGCTCGCTCGGCGGCTACTTCTGAGAATTGCGCCCTTGATCAGGAGGCTTCGGGCATAGGCTTTATGGTCTGGGCACCAGTTGTGGGTGGCGTCCTGCCCGCGCAGTTCGTTGCGAAGGTTGGTTACAGGTGCTGACGGGCGCGGTCGAGGTGTACGCGAACCACGGTGTGCTCATCGTGGGGTCGACCGGCTGGCCGGAACTGGAACGGAACGACGGCCCTGCCGATGCCGACGGGCGGCATGTGGTGGTCAAGACGCGTGGGCAGGTCGCTCACACCCGGGTGTCGTTCTGGTCGGAATCGATGCCTGTGCTCGGAGCGCTCGTCTTCGATGGCGACCTCGATCTTGAGGGCTACACCATCTGTGTCGGTGACATCGAAGGGCTCCGGAGATGGACGCAACGGATCGGGCGGACAGGTTCCCAGCGGGTGATCGTCCGGGTTGACGACCCCGGCTACGCATCGCGCGTGGACGTAGGACTGGACATCAGCTCCGATGCCCAGGTGCGGCCATTGCCCGCGGCCGGCGGACCGGTGCTGTTCAACGTCCTCACATCGGAACAGAACGGGATGAACCTGTCCGACGAACGAGGTCTGGCGCTGGACGGTCACGACTCACCACATGCGCGGCTTGCGACTGCGATCGGCCTGTTGTCCGATCGCAGTCCGCTGCGACCAGGGCAGGACGGGTATGAGGCGGGCCTGATCGCGGAATGGCTGCGATGGCTGAGGACCGATCTCGACCGCGCCGGCGCGGTCGCACTTGGAGAGCAGCTTCGACAGATGGTTCTGATCGCACGTACGGACAATCCCGCCGGCGACAGGACAGTCGCACCTGACGATGCCGCACGCATCGCCCAAACGATCCTCGACGCCATTGTTCGAGGCGCCTGATCGGCGGTCAGTCGACCGGTAGCACCGATGCGTCGAGCTGCCACGCGTCGGCGGGGAGGAGGACCCACAACGGCCGTTCCTCCGGGGAGGTCGCCGATTCGTAGGCCGTGGTTGTCTCTCGCGCGGCCCGGCTGTGTGGTGGCAGTAGCGCATCACGATCCAGTACGCCGGGCCGTCGCCGCACTCTGCCGCCTGCCTCAGCAGTGCCAGCGCTTCAGCCTCGGCCGGGCCGCCTTCGTCGGTAAGCTCGCCGCCTCGCCGGAACCACTGCTCCGCGTCGTTCTCCCGGACTTGAAAGCACGGGGCGTACATCGGCTGCGGTGTGAACCAGTTGTCAGTCGGCGGCGTGGGCGGTGTTGTCGAGCCAGTGCTGGGCGAGGGTGGTGTCGCCGTTGATGGTGATGCCGGTGGCTTCGTGGTCGGTGAGGGGGAGTCGTCGGGTCAAGGTCAGGAGCAGTGATCCCGCCGGGCCGGTCATTGTCACGTCGGCCTGGTGGGTTCCGGGCTGCCATGTCGCGCGGTCGGGGCGTCGTTCGACGAGCCAGGCGCCGGTGTCGGCCGGGGTGTCGGTGGCCAGCCACTGCAGGGTCTGGCCGGTGCCTCGGAGGGCTTGGGCGGACTCGGATCGCCGCATCTCCCACGTGGGGGAGGTGAGCATCGTGAGGTGGTTGCTGATGAGCGCGGCTGCGATGTCGGCGTCGATGTCGGTCGGCCGGTTCGCCGCGTTGGCTGCGTCGAAGCCGTGGACGACGGTCTCGTTGAGCATGCTGGACATCCAGAACTGCGTCCCGGAGCGCTCGTCGCCCGCGGCGTTGAACACCGGGGCGTCGAGTGCGTCGTCGGAGCAGGCGGTCGCGACCCGCTGCGCGGACTCCGACAGCCACGCCTGCCACTCGCTGGGGTCGGCGGGGAGCACGGCCATCTCCGTGGGCAGCTGGGTGGGGTCGGTGATGCGCCGCTCGATGATCTCCGCGACCCAGTGCTGGGTCTGGCCCACGTGCTCGACCAGGTCGGTGACGGTCCACTCCGGGGCCGTCGGCACGGCGGCGTCGGGTCCGGCCGCGGCGGCCGATTCCGCCAGGCGTCGGGTGTACTCGACGATCGCCTGCCGGGCGCGTTCCGGGTTCAGCTCGGTCATTGGAGAGTCCTTCCGTGGGTCGGCGCGGACGAGTGCGACCAGGTGCGGTGCGTTGACCGTTCGCCGGCGGGCCCGGGCGGGCTTGAACGCCGTCGCGACACCTTGAGCATTGGGCGTACCTTACCGAGCGGGCGCGCCACGCCCACCCTGTTCAGAAACGACGCAAGCGCCATCGACCGTGGTCCTGGCAGGTTTCGCCCTGCTAGGATGCGACTTTCGCGGTTGTTAGCTGGCAATTGTCGTATCGTCCGGGAGTCGGCGTGGCTCTGCCCGGTCAACCTGTCCGGCCGGGCAACGAAGATCGGCCGGCCAGTGGCGTTCCCATACGCCTTCAGGTCCTTGGTCCGTTGCGGGTGTGGTGCGACGGTGCCGAAATGGATGCCGGTCCCCGGCAGCAGGCTTATCTGCTGGCCTTGCTGCTGGCCCGGGTGGGTAGGCCGGTCGGCACGAGCAAGCTGATGGACCTGATCTGGGACCACGAGGTCCCCAGCAGTGCGCTCAACGTCATCCACAAGTACGTCGGCGCGTTGCGGCGACTGCTCGAGCCCGCGGTCCCCGCCCGTACACACGGTTCCTACCTGCACCGCCGCGGAAACGCCTACCTGTTCACCGCGCCCCCTGGCACCCTGGATCTCGTCACCTTCCGGGAGCTCGTCGAGACGGCCAAGGAGGCCCTCGCACAGCAACGCCTTGAAGTGGCGCTCGATCGCTATGTCGAATCGCTCGGCCTCTGGCGGGGCCGTGCGGGCGACGGGTTCACGCACAGGTCAACCGCGCTGCCGATCTTCGCCGCCATCGACGAGGGGTTCTACGCCGCGTGCACTGAAGCGGCCGAACTGGCCGTGTCGCTGCGCCGACCGGCACGGGTGCTGGCGGCGTTGCAGCTGGCCGCTTCGATGGCGCCGTTCCACGAACCCGTCCATGCCAGCCTCATCTCCACGCTCGGGGCGGCGGGACGTCAGACGGAGGCACTGTCGTTGTTCCGCGAGTTCCGCGCCCGCCTTGCCGACGAGCTCGGTATCGATCCTGGCCCGGAGCTGCAAGCCGCACACCTGCGAGTGCTGTCGCAGCCCTCGGCGTCGCCGCTCGTGGCGCGTACGGACGGTGGGGGTGACGGCGCGTCGGTGCGAACGGCAGCTGGGCTGGTCGGCCGGGCCGAGGAGCTCGCCGTACTGCGGCAAGCCGTCGAGATGGCGTTCACCGGCCGCCCGGCGCTCCGCATCGTCGAAGGCGAGCCGGGCGTGGGCAAGACCCGCCTGGTGCGAGAGATCGCCACCGAAGCGAGCCGGCGTGGCGTGCTGGTCGTGTGGGGTTCATGTCTGGAAGGCGATGGAACACCGTCGATGCGGCCCTGGGAGCAGACGCTCCGCCCGATTCTCGACAGCCTGCCCGCGCCGTTGCGGGAGAAGTGGCTCGCCAGTGAGGTCGGCGGCCTCCTCGAATCGCGAGACGACGATTATGCGGCCGCGCCGGCGATTCTCGACAGCGGTGCGCAGTTCCGGCTGTTCGAGCAGGTCGTCACCGTCGTCGGGCAGGCCTCGGCGCCACGGCCCATGCTGCTGATCGTCGATGACCTGCAGTGGGCCGACGCCGCCTCGCTCCAGCTGTTCGGCCACCTGGCGGGCCGCTTACCCGCCGGCACGGTGATCATCGGTGCGCTGCGCGATCGCGCACCCACCCCCGGCTCCAGCCTGTCGCGGGTACTGGCTGAGGCCAGCCGGCTGCCCGGTCACCGCAGGATCCGGCTCGGCCCGCTCGGCTTGACCGACGTGACCGAGCTCATCCGCCGCGAAACCGGCCACGATCCCGGTGCCGAGGTCGCCCGCGACATCCATGTCCGCACCGCCGGCAATCCGTTCTTCGTCCAGGAGCTGTCCCGGCTGCTCAGCGACGGCGGCTCGCTCGGCGACGGCGGCGCATCACCACGGGCCGGGGTGCCGGGCACCGTGCGAGACGTCGTCCGCGATCGGATGACCGGTCTCGACGACAGCGCTCACAGCCTGCTGCGCATCGCCGCGGTCATCGGCCACGACCTGGACCTCGACCTGCTCGCCCGCGCGATCGGCGTCGACATCGCGGACTGCCTCGAACGCCTCGAACCGCTGCAAGCACTCGGTCTCCTGGAGACCAAGCCGGAAGACCCGTTCTCGTGGCGCTTCGCGCACGACCTGGTCCGCGAGTCGGTCACCGAGACCACTGCGCTGCAGCAGTCCGTCCAGCTGCATCTACGCGTCGCCGACGCCCTCGAACACATCCATGCGGACGACGAGTCCGTCGCCGAACGCCTCGCCTACCACCTGCGGGGCGCCGGACCCCTGGCCGACCCGGGTCGCACCGCGAAGGCACTGGCGCGCGCCGGTCGCCGCGCGGCAACCAAGCTCGCGTTCGCAGCCGCCTATCGGAACCTGGAGTCGGCCGTCCAGATCGCCCGGACCGCAGGGCTGCTGGAGCTGGAACTGTCCGTCCTGTCGCTGCACAACCTCCTCGCCGTCGAGCCCCCGGGATTTGGCGGCTCGACGTTCGATCTGCTGGAACGGGGCGCATATCTTGCCGGCAAACTCGGCCGCGAGACGGCCGCCGCCGAGTTTCTCTTCTTTCGGATGACCGGGGCCTACGTCAGCACCGAGAAAGACCGTGGGATGTGGGCTCGCCGGCTGCATGAGCCAGGCCAGGCGTCCGCGGACCCGATCATCCAGGCGTACGGCCGGCAGGCCTGGGGCCTGTACCACTGGGACATCGGCGAGATCGGCGCGGCGTATCAGTGTTTCAGCTGGCTGGGCCATACCACTGCGGACGGCGTTGCCTCGCTGCTCGCGAACTCCGCCGACCCGCACCCAGGGCCGGCTCAAGAAAGCCTGTACCACCTTGCCAGCCAGGTCGGGGGTGCCCCGATTCGATGCCGCCATGACCTCGGACGCTGGCGGATCCCGGATGAGTGGGTCGGTTATCTGGCCGTGATCACCGCGCTGCAGGGCGATGTCGAGACGGCGCGGTCCCTGCTCGGCACGGTGTACCAGGCCGAGGGAGACGCTTTTGAGATGTCGGGCTGGACCCGCTACCAGACCATGGCCGCCTCGATGGCCGGTGATGCGGCCTGGGCGATGCAAGCGACCGAGCGGTGGGTCGCGGCCAGCGCCGACCTTCCCGGCGTCGCGCAGGAAGCCTACATACGGCTGGACTGGTACTGGGCCCGTGCCCTCACCGGCGACGACCCGGCCGGCAACGCGGCCAAGGCCGAACATCTCCTGACCGCGACCTTGCACGACCCGCCACGATGGGGCCTCGCCTACTGGTACGGACTGGTCGCCGAGATGTGGCTGGCAGCCGAGATGCCGGACAAGGCCGCGACCGCCCTCGACCGGGCCGACCAGGCCATCAAGGCCCACGGCCAGCGCTATGCCGAAGGACTTCTCCTGTTGCTGCGCGCGCCTGCTGCACGCCCGCGGCGAACCCGTCGACGTCGTCCGAGCCGCCGCCGACGAAGCCCGGGTCCGATCCGGCGAACGGGGGGCCCACCTCTTCGCCCGCCGCGCCGAGACGTTCCTGGCCGAGCTCGAGACGCAGACCAGCGTGGCAACCGGATGAAGGGCTGGCTACGCGTCTCGGAGCAGGCCCAGGCCGGCCAGGCTGGCCGCGGTGTCCAGGATCGTCTCCTCGATCGGCCGGGGCCGCCAGCCCAGGACCTCGCGTGCTTCTGCACGATTGGCGTTGCACCAGCTTCGTTCGTCCGAGGAACCGCCGGAACGGGTTCGTGAGGGCATTTCATCGGGCGGTGGGGCGGTACGGCCCGGGTTCCGAAGGTCATGCACGATACGGACTGTGCGTATTGAGCGTTTCGAGTTCTCCGTTGATTCCGTCGAGACCGTCCCGGACGGGTGGCGGCTGGAGGGCGAGCCGGGGTATCACCCGCGGCACTGGGCACGGCCGGGTGAACGCTTCCGCCTGGCCTGCGAGGAGCATGGCCGACGGCAGCGCGACGTGGAACTGGTCGTCGTAGATCTCACCGAGTCGTACGCCATCGTGAGCGGCACCGGCGGTGACCTGCTCCGGCCGGACGACATCGTGTCCGGCGAGCGCTCCGTCGCAGACCTCGCCGAAACGCGGCGGACGCCGACCGAGGCTGCCGCGCATCTGGCTGAAATCCTGGATCTGCCGGCCCTGGCCGATTCCGCCGGGAACGGCAAGGACTGGTCGGCGGTGGAGACCGAACTCGGCGTCACACTGCCTGGCGACTACAAGGCATTCATCGACGCTTACGGCCCGGGTTCGGTCGATGACCATGTCCACGTGTGCGCCCCCGGCGCGGCCGAGGAATGGGCAGACCTGGTCGGGCACAACTCCTACGCGCACGAGTGCGTCGGCACGGAGTTCTTCGGGCTGGGCAACTGGCGGCGGGACTGGCATCTGGGTGACGCGTCGCATTGGAACCCGGACCGGGAAGACATTCCCTCATGGTTCGAGCCCGGCGACGATCTGATCTCCTGGGGACACACCGGGAACGGCGACTTCCTCTTCTGGCACGTCAAACCTGGCACGGCCCCCGACAACTGGCCCGTCATGTTCAAAGAGGAAGGCCCGCTCTGGGAGCAGTACGGAGCCGGATTCGCCACCGCACTGGCTGATCTGCTGACCGGCGAAATCCAGTCGGAGTATCTGAGCCGCTGGCTGGGCGGTCCGCACTCCTACGGCCGCTGATCGGCCGCGGCCATGACCTTCAGAGCGGGGATCGCCGGAGGCCGCGAGCGCGGCACGGTCGGCGAGTTCCGGTCGTCAGCGGTTGGGTCGGCCAGGTCCGGTCCGGTCCACCGCCGGGTGCGCCCCGCCGTGCACGTATTCGTCCGGGTCGGGCGTGATCTCGGTGCATGCATCGTGCGCGGACCTGCGGAACGTCCCGGAGGGCGCCGATGATTCGTTGAAAATTTGGCCAAGGGTACTCTTGTCGTCGGTAAATCGGGGGACGCGGCGTCAGGGTGCGTTCTGGGAGAATCCGCCCGTGCCAGGTGAAACCAGATGAACGAACGCGTCGGGAACGCACAACGGACTCATGTCCTCGACCTTTTGAGCAATGCCCTTCAGGAGGGCTATCTCGACCTGCCCGAATTCGAGCAGCGGATGAGCATCGTGACCGCAGCGAAGACGGCGGATGAGCTCATGAGTCAGCTTGCAGATCTTCCGCTGCAGTTCCGCTGGGATCCCAGGGCGCTGTCATCCCCGACCGTGCGAGTGCTGCCGCTGCCGTCTGCGCCATCGACGGCACCCGGTCGTGATACGCGCACGACCGCCATCGCGTCACTGGTACTAGCCATCGCATCCATTCCGTTGTCGGTTTGTTTCGGCATGGGAGGTCTATTTGGAATCGCTGCTGTCGTATTAAGCAGACCTGGGCTACGCAGCTCGAACGACCACGGCAAGGCGATGACAGGGCTCGTCCTTGGCTGTGTCGGGATAGCCGCGTCGATCGTCATGGTGCTCCTTTTTATTTTCATGCCAACAACGCCTACCACGCGATAGTGCCTCAGTCGGGCACGGCGGCGACGACTGCTGGGTCGATGTCGCGTGCAGCTGTCCGGACGGTACGGCTGCCGTGTGCCGTTCGGCGTGCACACCGGCCCGCAGTTCCGGGCGAGTAGCAACGTGACCGCTCCCACGGCGAACCTCCGCCCTTGCCGACGGCCTCAGTCCGAAGCATGCCCCACATGCTTCGACACAAGGCGAGGCTCGAGCAGGGCGACGCAAGTAGCCGCCGTGCGAGCGCCGGGGAAGCATGTCGGCCACGTTGGAGGCGGGCGTGGGTCGGGTCGCGCTTGATGCGGTTGTGGCTCGGGCGGGTGGGCTGTTGATGTCGTTCAACGGGCCGGTGTGCGATTTGTGGACTGTGACGCGGCATGCGGCGGTCGCCGGCCGTCTCCGTCAGGCGATCGAGTTGCGCGGTCCTGCCGGCCCGCGAATGACACCGCCGCCGCCACCTGTCCACCGCCGGCCAGCTCTGGGGACTCGTCCTCGACGAGCCGTGGCCGCTGCAGGACTACGGCTGGTTCCCCGCCTGCACCCCGTTCGGCCGGGGGCCGGACGCCGGGTCGAGCTGACCGGCCTCCAACGGGCGCGCCGTCCGCGCCGCCCAGAACGGGCGCAGCCGCGGTACCAAAGCCGCCAGGAAGGCACGCGCGTCGCCGGGGCCGCGTAGCGGCAGCCTCACGCCCACCGAGAAGACCCCCCACGTGTACTCGTCCGGCCCGCACACTTCATCGCAGAACTGTGCGGATGCCCGGCCCGGAAGTATCCCGCGCCCTCGGCAGTCCAGAGCAGCCCCGCACGCCCGTCGTCGGGTGCGATGACGTATCCGTCGCCCTCGACCCCGAAACCGCTGATCATGCCGAGCCGCCACCCGTCGACCTCGGACTCCGCGACGACCGGAAACCCGTGGTACGCGGGCGCGTCCTCTGGCGGCGCCAGGAACGCAGGCAGCGCCGGATCGGTCGTCACGGCATCCTCGTCGACCAGCACCTCTCGGACCACGGGCGGCATTTGCTCCTCAGACACGCCGTCGATCCTCGCACTGACCGACTTCATCGACCGACGGCATCCTCATCTATCCGTGATCCGGCCGCTAGGGTTACGGCGCTTATGGTGCAGCCCTGTCCCCCAGTCGCCGCCGGGTGATCGGACAGCCGCGCGAACATGTCGTCAGTCACCATACGGAACCACAACCATGCCGACGGCAGGTCAGGGCGCTGGGAAAATAGTGCGTGGCAGACCTCCGCTCAACACCCATCCACGAGGTTGGGTCGACCTGCACTTCGAGCCGGGCCGGCACTTCCCCGACATGTCCGCACTGGTGGGTCTCGGCGATGCAGCTCGCGCGCTGCGTGCGGAGGGGCGGTCTCTCGACCGATCCGACAATCGATGTGAGACGTTGGTGGCGGCGGCCGTTCTACGCCGGCGGGTAGGTTCCTGGCGTGGACTTCCCGCCTTCTGACGCTGTCCTCGACGTCACCCGCGGTTTCCCGGGGAACGTGCTCGGCCCGATCCCGGTTGCTGGGGCTGCGCGTCGACTGCTCGCGTATTGCACGACGCCGGGGAGTGGCTGGAGTAGCTACGATCTTGGCGCGCATCACGCGCGGCGCTTGGGCATGTTCGACTCCGTTACAAGCTGGTCGCTGCTGTACGCAAACGCGTTGAACGGTCAGGTGACGCTCGACAACGTCGCCGCGTTCGACCGCAGCCTTCGCCGCGACTTCGCCGGACGCCTGGCGAAAGTGCCGCCCGGCCGCGACCTGCAGAGGATGGACAGCGACGAAACCATTGCCGTAGTCGACGTCTGCTGCTTCGGGTTCCGCGGTGTCTGGGGTCCGAAGGCCACAAAGCTGGCTGCGCTGTACCGCCCGAACAGCGTTCCGGTGCTCGATGGTCACGTTGCTGAGGCATTCGGGTACGACCGGGACGCCTTCTCTGTTGGCACGGTGCAGCGAGGGCTCACCCGGCGCGAGCGCATCGAGACCGTCGTTGGCGCGTTGGCACGGGGTCTCGCGACGCACGCCGCCGAACTCACTGAACTCCGCCGCGTGGTTGCTCCGACCGTGCCCGAGGCGAAGGACGTCTCCGACCTCCGGCTCTTGGACATGGTGCTGTGGACCACGCAGGACGACAGGATGGCCCGTCGGAGTAGGCAAGGACCCTGCTGGATCGATCGCCCACCTGGGCAGCACATCGACATCGAGGATTCGGCGCCCGAGCCAGTTGTGGCAGCCGGCACGAGCATCGCTGGCTAGCACAGAAGCACGATTAAAGACGGCATGCACTGCCCCTGATCCTCGCCTCCCAGTGGACCGAGGATCCGCTCTGCATTATCCGTCCGGTGTCGGAGGCCGTCACGGTCTGCGGGGATAACTGACGGTCGGAGCTTGCGTCCTGTCGCGCACGCCGAGGACCTCGTTGACGAAGTCGTCCTTGTTGCGCGCGTAGGCCATGAGGTCGGCACCGTGAGCGTGCGCGAGATCGCGCTTGAGTTGCTCGTACCTGGACCGGTAATCCGCCCGGCACCGCAGCGCATCGCGGAACACGACTCGTCGCCGCCACAGCAGAGAGGTCGGCTCTGTGAGATGAAGGTGGAAGTTGCGCTCCCACCAATTGTCGGTCGCCGGTTTGAAGAAGTAGTGCGCTTCCTCCGGACGGTGCACGCCGTTGCGGTAGCCGAGCGCGGTCACAACGTCGATGGCGGCTGCCGCCTCTGACAGGCTCCGCACCGGCGCCATCATGTCGATGATCGGCTTTGCTGCCAGGCCGGGAACCGATGTGGAACCGATGTGCTCGACCGGCCCGGCCAGCCATCGCGCCAGAGCCGCGCCGAGGCTGATCCGCTCCTGCTCGAACAGCACAGCCCATTGCGGATCGTACGGGCTGAGGGTGATCGGTATGCCATCCACAAGACTCGCCTCTCAGTACGAAGTGCATGCAGGCCGAGCAGTGCCGCCAGGTCGCCGACCGGGATCCCGACCAGCCGCGCGAACGCGTTGACGCAGTCGTCGGCCACGTTGTTTCCCTCAGCCTTCGATGCCGGTGGAGGTGTGGGAGGCGCCGACGGGTTTGGACTCTGGGGAGCCTCGTTGGCGCAGGTAGACGGAGAGGATCACCATCGAGAAGACGGCGAGGAGCTCGGACTGCCAGTTTTGCAGGGTGCGGTTCCAGAAGTCGGGTTCGGTCAGGTAGGCGGCCCAGGAGACGGGGGGCTGGCGGTGGCTGAGCTGGCGTTCGTTGAAGGCGGCCACGCCGGCGATCGACTGGGCGAGCCACGACAGCGCGAAGATGCCGCCCATGACGAGGCCGAGGGAGTTGGACAGCAGGTGCAGGCGCCAGCCGGTCGTGCGGGCCCAGGCGGGTGAGTCGTCGCGGGCGAAGGCACCGACCAGCTGGTCCTTGTCGGACTCGGTGCCGGGCTGGTCGAGCGGCTTGGACTCCGGGGATCCCTTCTGCAACAGCCAGACCGTCGCCAGGATGTACAGGGAGAACTGCAGATACTCCGACTGCCAGTTCTCCGCGACGTCCACCGCGAAGTCCGCCGACGTCAGGTACCGGCCGAGGGAGACCGGCAGGAGACCGTCGGTGACCTGCTGCTGGTTGAAGTCGGCGTGCCCGGCGAGGCCTTGGCCGACCAGGGCGAGGACGAACAGGACGCCGAACACCACGCCGAGCGCGTGCTCACGCAGGACCCGCCGTGCCCCGCTCACCGGTGCAGCAGTCCGATCGTGATGACGTAGGCGAGACCGGCGCCGACGACCGTCAGGCACAGCACGAACATCAGCCGCATCTCAGTCTCCTTCCACGGCGCACTGGTACGGGCGTTCGCCGCGGGACTGGCAGCCCGCCGCCACGACCCGCCAGCCGCCCGGGAACACCGCCAGGAACTCGGTGTCGCCGGCGTGCACGACGCGGGCCCATTGCCCGTACACGTCGACGTGGCGCACCGCGTCGGGGGCGGGCAGGTCCTGGTCGAGGATCGCGGCGGCGCACGGGGCGTCGGCGGACCGCTCCAGGGCGCTGACGGTCCCGGGTGCGAGCAGCCGGCAGGCGGTGGCGCCGTCGCCGTCGCGGACCGCCGTCAGCAGCCGGGTCGCCGTGGCCGAGGCGGCGTCGCGCCGGCCGCCGTCGCCGCAGCCCGCGGCGAGGAGACCCACGAGGACCAGCACCACAGCGATCCGCACGCTGTCCGTAGTGCCCCGATCTGGGAGGTCGCACACATCGTGCGGGGCGGATGAGATCATGGCGCGATGATGTTCGAGGCTGGGCAGCGCATCGTGTTCATCGGCGACAGCATCACCGACTGCGGGCGGCGGGACGTGCGGGCGCCCTACGGTGACGGGTACATGAGCCTGGTGCGGGCGCTCGTCACGGCCCGCTTCCCCGGCACCCCGCTGACCTGGGTCAACCGTGGGGTCAGCGGCAACACGGTCCGGGATCTCGCCGCACGCTGGGACCGCGACGCGATCGGCCAGCGGCCCGACTGGCTGGTCGTGATGATCGGCATCAACGACGTGTGGCGGGCGTTCGCCGGGCGGCCGCACGAGGCGGTGCCGCTGGAGGAGTACGAGGCGACCCTGCGCACCCTGCTGCGGAGCGCGGTCGACGCCACCGGCTGCCGGTTGCTGCTCGCCGACCCGTACCTCATCGAACCCGACCGCACGGAGCCGCAGCGCGCCGAGAGCGACCGCTACGCCGCGGTGGTGGCGGGGCTCGCGGAGGAGTTCGGGGCGCCGCACGTGGCGACGCAGCGCGCGTTCGACGCCGTCCTCGAGGTGTCGCCGCCGGACCTGTGGGCCGACGACCGTGTCCACCCGGGCCTGCCCGGCCACGCCGTCATCGCCGACGCCTTCCTGCGCGTGATCACGGGCTGAACCGGCCGATCTGCTACCGGACCCGCCCAGGATCGGCCAGGAACTCGGTGATGGCCCGCCCCGGCACGTCCGTGACCCCGAACTCCCAGGGCGCGGCGTCGAGCTTGCGCTGCACCGCCGCCCGGATCGCTCCTGCGTCGTCCCCGTCCGGCGAGACGAGCCGCTCGTAGGCGTCGTCGTCGGCGTCACGCAGCACCGCCCGCAGCTCGGGCATGCCCAGGTGGTCCGCGGCGGCACAGAGCCGGTCCGGCGGGAGGTCGGCCAGCACCGCGCCCAGACCACCGCCGACGGCGCGGTCGTGCAGCCGCCGCAGCAGCGCCAGGTGCCGCAGCCCGACCGGTCCGGCGGCGGCCGGCGGCTCATCGACGGGCAGTGAACCGGCCGCGTCCCACAGCACCTCGACGAGGTCCCGCAGCAGGTACCCGCGCCGGTCGCCGACCCAGGCCGGCGCGGGCCGCCAGCGGCGGGTGGCGCGCAGGTGGTCGAACCCGGCGCCGATGGTGACCGTCTCCAGGGCGTCGACCGCGAACCGGCACGGCAGGATCGACGCGAGCGGCACCACCCCCGGCGTCCCGGTCAGCGACACCCACGCCAGGGTGGGATCGTCGGAGTCGACCAGGTCGTGCCATCGCCCGCCGTCCAGCAGCGCGACCTGGCAGTGGTCGGCGTCGATGACCGACACGACCACCGCGACCCTTCGTTCGTCGTCGCGCCAGGTGTACGAGGGGTCGTCGCCAGGGTCCGCCGACATCAGGATCCGTTGCACGTCACCCGGCGCGGCGGCCCGCAGCGTGCGGGTCAGCCCGAAGATCCGTCGCTCGATCACGCGCAACTGTAGCCGGTTGACTTAACCCGTTTTAGCCGACTTACTCGGTTCAGTTCGCACCGACCGCCAGCGGAAGGAACCCCCTTATGCGACTTGCCGCGCTCGCGGTGTCGGCCGTCGTCGTCTGGGCGGCGGCCTCGGCCGTGCCCGCCGCGGCGGCGCCGACGCCCAGTGGCACCGCCACCGTCGCCGACGTCGTCACCTACCTGCAGAGCATCACCGGCCGCAACATCCTGTCCGGCCAGCAGGACGGGCCCAGCTCGGCACCGAACACCTGGCAGCAGAAGGTGCACGACATCACCGGCGAATACCCGGGGTCGTCGCAGGGACCGGCGGGGCGGTCGCGCTGACGTCGACGAGATCGACGTGCCGGGGCACGCGTCCTACCCGGAGCTCAACGCCGACGGGGTGGCGCCGGCGGTGTTGACCGGGCGGGGCAACGCACCGGGTTCAGCTCCCTCGCCACCGGCAAGGAGGTCACGTACCGGTTCATGGGCGACGTGCTGCGGGAGGTGGCCGCGCAGGACCGGAACGACGAATGCGCACCCGGGCCGGCGGTCAGCCCCCGCCGCTCAGCGCGGATCCCATGGCGGTGAGGCGGTCGGCGACCGCTCGCGGGTCGACGAGCTGGTGCAGGTGCCCGCCCGGGAGGTGCTCGACGAGCCAGCCGCGGTCCTCGGCCTGCGCCGCGGCCGGCGCGTAGTGCGCGGAGAACCGGAGATACCCGCACGGCACCGCGTCCCAGCCGGCCGGGACGGGAAGCCGCTGCTCGTAGTACCAGAGCGGAATCCGCGGCTGCTCGGCCTCGACCGCGCGCCTGATCAGCGGGTCCGGGACGAGCTCGGCGAAGTCGGCGCCGGGCCACCACGTCGTCCACGGTGGGAGCAGGCCGTCGACGACCCTGTCCCGCAGCCGGTCCAGCGCGCCGGGCGCGACGATGCCCGTGGTGGGGCCGGTGCGGGCGGGCAGCGACGCGTCCACGAACACGCACGCCGCGACCTGTTGCGGCATCGCACCGACCACGGCCGGCATGAAGTAGCCGGCGTTGCTGTGCGCCACGAGGATCACCGGGCCTTCCCCGGCCGAGGCGACGACCCGCTCCACGATGGCCTGACCGGACGGGGGGATCTCGTGCAACGCCGGCACCGCCGCGTCGAGCAGCGCCGCCACCGGCGCCCACGACGCGGGCCCGAGCAGCGGGCTGTGCATCAGGACGTAGTTCACCGCGGGCGGTTGTCGAGGATGCGCTTCGCCTTGCCGACCGAGCGCTCCAGCCCGCCGGGCGGCAGCACCTGCACCCGCACCGTGACGCCGACGTTGTGCTTCACCAGTGCGGCGAGCCGGCCCGCGAGGGAGTCGTCGACGGGCTCGGTGCGGGCCTCCACGCGGACGGTCAGCTCGTCGAGGCGGCCGGGCCGGTCGATGACGCAGATGTAGTGCGGGGCGAGGCCCGGCACCCGCAGGATCAGCTCTTCGATCTGGGTCGGGAACACGTTGACGCCGCGCAGGATCATCATGTCGTCGGAGCGGCCGGTGACCTTCTCCATCCGGCGCATCGTGCGGGCGGTGCCGGGCAGCAGGCGGCTCAGGTCGCGGGTGCGGTATCGGATGATCGGCAGCGCCTCCTTCGTCAGCGACGTGAAGACCAGCTCGCCGCGCTCACCGTCGGGCAGCACGTGATCGAACACGGGGTCGACGATCTCGGGGTAGAAGTGGTCCTCCCAGACGTGCAGGCCGTCCTTCGTCTCCACGCACTCCTGCGCGACCCCGGGCCCGATCACCTCCGACAGCCCGTAGATGTCCACGGCGTGCATGTCGAGCCGCTCCTCGACCTCGCGGCGCATGTCCTCGGTCCACGGCTCCGCGCCGAAGATGCCGACCTGCAGGCTCAGCCGCTTCGGGTCCACGCCCTGCCGGTCGAGCTCGTCGAGGATCGTCAGCATGTAGGACGGGGTGACCATGATGATGTCGGGCTCGAAGTCGACGATGAGCCGCACCTGCCGCTCGGTCATGCCGCCGGACACCGGGATGACGGCGCAGCCGAGCCGCTCCGCGCCGTAGTGCGCGCCGAGCCCGCCGGTGAACAGGCCGTAGCCGTACGCGACGTGCACCCGGTGGCCGGGGCGCCCGCCGGCCGCGCGGATCGAGCGGGCCATCACGTCGGACCACATGTCGACGTCGGCCTGCGTGTAGCCGACGACGGTGGGCTGTCCGGTGGTGCCACTGGATGCGTGGATACGGGCGATGCGCTCCCTGGGGACCGCGAACATCCCGAAGGGATAGCTGTCCCTGAGGTCCTGTTTCGTCGTGTACGGGTACCGCGCCAGGTCCTCGAGCGAGCGGCAGTCGTCCGGGTGTACGCCGGCCTCGTCGAACTTGCGCTTGTAGAGGGGCACGTTGTCGTACGCGTGCCGCAGCGTCCACTGGAGCCGCTTGAGCTGCAGGGCGCGCAGCTCGTCGACGGACGCGGTCTCGATCGGCTCCAGGTCGCCGGGGCGCGGGCTCAGGTCTCTCACGCTCGTTCCTGCCCTTCCAGGATGCGGCGGCCGAGGGCTCTGCTGCGGCCGCGGAACTCGGCGATGACCGACCCGTCGGCGGTGCGCACGGTGACGTCGTATAGGCCGCTGCGCCCCTGCCGGACCCGCTCCTGCGCGACGGCGGTCAGATCGTCGCCGGGCTTCGCGGGCGCGACGAACGTGACGTCGAAGCCGGCGGCCACGGTCACCTCGTCGTAGGTGTTGCAGGCGATCGCGAACGCGCTGTCGGCGAGGCTCGCGATGAGCCCGCCGTGACAGATGCCGTGGCCGTTGGCCATGTCGTCGCGGACGCGCATCGCGATCGTCGCCCGGCCGGGCGAGACGTCGCCGAGCCGCATGCCGAGCGCGCGGCTCGCCTCGTCACCGTCCCACACGGTCCGCGCGCAGCGGCGGGCCACTTCCTCGGGGTCCATGCACCTTGCATACCCGGGTTTTCACACCGCCGCAAAGGTACAGACGGCCGCGGCGAGCATCAGGGTGTGCAGGATCATGTGCTCCAGGTTGGGCCGGGGCCGGTCGCCGATGCGGGGCAGGACGGTGACCGTACGGGCGTACGTGCGGGCGTGCAGCTCCGCCCAGGTGACGCCGGCGCCGGCGGTCGCCCACGGTGCGGTGCGGCCGGCGAGGTACGGCATCCACCACAGGATCAGGCCGCCGGCCACGGAGAGCGCGGCGAGCGTGCCGGCGGCATAGCCGAGGACCGGCAGGTGCAGCGCCTTCCCGAGCCCGAGCAGCACCGCGGGCAGCGCCATCACCGGGGCGTTGATCGCGACCTCGGTGCGCTGCTCCTCGCGCTTCGCGTCGCGCACGTTGTTGAACGGGTACAGGTCGACCAGCGTCGTCACCAGGAAGTAGCCGACCACGGCAAGGATCAGGACCAGGGCGAGGACGAGCACGTCAGCCTCCATGTTTACGGTGTAAGCATCCCGTCGTCTGGTAGTTTTGCTTACGCCGTAAACATCGTCAAGGGAGCACGTGTGCCGAAGGCCGGGCTGAGCCGGGAGCGGGTCCTCGACGCCGCGCTGGACTACGTCGACACCCACGGCCTGCCGGCGCTGTCGATGCGCAAGCTGGGCGCGCACCTCGGCGTGGAGGCGATGTCGCTCTACCGGCACGTACCGAACAAGGACGCGCTGCTCGACGGCCTGGTCGACCGGGTGATGGAGCACGCCTTCGCCGGACTGTCCGTGGACTTCGACGACTGGGTGCCGTGGATGCGGTCCTTCGCGCACTCGCTGCGGGCCGCGCTGCTCGCCCACCCCGGCGTGCTCCCCCTCGCCGCGACCCGCCCCGTGAACTCCCCCGACGCGCTGCGCATGTCGGAACGCTGGCTGGCCGCGATGCGCGCCGCCGGCCTGCCCCTCGGCCGCGCCATGGACGTCGTGAACGTCGTGGCCACGTTCACCATCGGGCACACCCTCGCCGAGGCCGGCCGCACCCCCGGCCACGAGGACTCCGACCCCAACCTCGACGAGCACGCCGGCGACCTCGACCCGGCCGAGTTCCCGAACCTCCTGGAGGTCATCACCACCCGCGCCGGCCTGGACTTCGACCACCGCTTCACCGAGGCCGTCGACATCCTCCTCGCCGGCTACGCGGCGCTGCCTGTTGCGGATCCGCACGTTCCTTCGCCGTGACGCAACACTGGCGGCAATGCTGGGCCCGTGCCCCGAAACGACACCGGTCCCCCGCAAACCGCCCCCGACGAGAAGCCCGTCCTGCTCGGCTTCCTCAACTACCTCCGCGACGCGATCACGGCCAAGGTCTCGGACGCCCCCGAGCCACACGTCCGCACCGCGGGCGTCCCCTCCGGCACCAACCTGCTCGGCCTCGCCAAGCACCTGGCGCACGTGGAGCGGTATTACTTCTTCGGCGACCGCATCACCAGCCTCCGCCGCACCATGCAGCCCACCACCAGGGACACCGTCGAGAGCATCCTCACCGACTACCGGCAGACCATCACCCGCGCCAACGAACTCATCGAGTCACGCGACGACCTCACCAAGCCGCTACGCGCCGGCGGCCCGTCCCTGCGCTGGATCCTGGTCCACCTCATCGAGGAGACCGCCCGCCACGCCGGCCACGCCGACATCCTCCGCGAACACCTCGACGGCACCACCGGCCGCTGACGGTTCAGTTCACCCCTGCCCGGTCCCGCTCCTCGGCACGATGCGGGGGTGTTCAAAGTTCCGGTTGTCGATGACGATGTCGGCCTGTTCGGCGGGGCGGATCTCGGCCAGGTACAGCTCCTCGCCGGGGATGTAGTAGGTGCGGTACCGCTCGGCGGCGGCCTCCGCCGAGTCCATCCACGCCTGGTCCCGGGCCGTGCCGCGGGACAGTACATCCGCTACGTCGATGTGGAGGTAGACGCGCAGGTCCCAGTGCCGTGCCAGGGCCGGCTTCTGCAGGAAACCGCCGTCCACGACGAGGATCGCGTCGTCCGAGGCCACCTGGACGCCGGAGTCGACGGGCGTGCGACCGCTGATATCCATGATCTGGGTGCGGTAGCGGCGGTCGCCGCCGGGGCCGAGCGGCACCAGCAACGCGTCGCGGATGGCGTCGACGTCGTACATCTCGAAGTAGTAGCTCTCCGGCGAGCCGGCCGGATACCGCGTGCGCAGGTCGACATGCCGCTTGAAGTGGTCGGCCCCGACCCGGAGCACGGGCCGCGCCGTCTTCCCTCGCAGGGCGGCGGCCACCTCGTCGGCCAGCGTCGTCTTACCGGCAGCGGAGTGACCGTCGATGCCCACCCGCGTCGGGTGCTCCAGCCGCAGCGCGAGAATCCGGTCCGCCAACCCGTCGACCACCTGCCGCCGTGCAGCGCTACGCACGCTGGTCCGCGAAACGGTCGATCCGGCCGTCTGCGGCGTCCTGGACCGCGGCCGCTCGCAAGACAACTTCCACGCGCACCAGCCCACGGTAACGGACTGCACGGCAACATCTGGTCATCGGCCCGCTTCCCCGCCAGCGGGGTGATCACGATGAGCGGCCGGTGCGCCGTGCGCCTCGACTAGCTGAGCGAGTCGTACGGCATGTTCGCTCGCCGCCACGTCGGAACGGCATCGCACCGTTACCAGTGTCTCCGCGTCGCTGCGGAGGCGTACCACCCAGCCGCCGCGGAAGACGAGTCGATGGACGATCTGGTTGCCGGCGTACAACACCGGCAGCAGCAGCAAGTCCCAACCGCTCCCGCCGGAGGAGCCGGACGCCGCATCCCATCGCACCACGCCCGATGGACCAGCGGTCAGCAGGAACTCTTGGCCGTCCGGCGACCGAACTGTCCGCTCTACCGACGCCTTGCGCCTGACCACGACCCCAGCATCCACATGCCACGACTGCGTCTCCGCGGTTTCGCGGCCGGCGGAACCTCGGACGGCGGCAGATCTGAATGGGTGACCGGCTGGCCGGCTGGGTAGGCCACCAAGCCGTACAGCGACCCTCTGTTCAGCTCTTCAACGGCCAGCGTTGGGACCAACCACCCTGCGGCGGTGTCAGCCCGACCTCCTGATCAAAGATCTCGGCGCACTTCGCGACGCACACCTGGCAGATGATCGGTCCTGCCTTGGTGGCTACGACCCGGACGTGCCGATTGTGGCGGCCGCAGAGAGAGCACGTGACGTCGCTGAACCGAGACGAATCGTCCACCATCCGGCCAGGATAGCCAGCCTCGTCCAACGCGCATGGTCTGCGACGAACGCGGTGCCGGCAAGCACGACGGCCCAGTCATGGATTCGGTAGCCGGGGGCGCGTAGCTGGCGAGCCCGAAGATTATGGCGTCGACCAGCCAGCGAGCGCCGCACCGACGGTCGCGAAGAGCCCTCCACCGACAGTGGGCGGTACGGGGCCGGTGCGACACTGGTGAGGTGGGGAGATGGTTCGATCACGCGGCGGCGGAGGCGGCCGAAGCGTGCGGCGACTGGGCTACGGCGATCGAACTTGTCAGCGAGTATGCCGAGCCGTACAGCCCGGACCATCACCGGCACAACGCCCACCTCTGGCACATGGATCTTCTGGCGAAGGCCGGCCTGCTGACCGAGTTGGCCGATCGGGCCGACAACGATGTGCACGCCCGGCGCCGGCTGGATCGGTTCCTGTTCGAAGAGGGCAACGCCGGCGAACTCCGCAGACGCGCCGACCGTGGCGACAAGACCGCGCTGCACCTGCTGGTGCGTCTGCTTCGCGGACGGGGGCAGCACGCCGAACATGCTCCGTAGGGCCGCCGCGAGGTTGCCGGCGATCTGCCCCAACCGGACATGATCGGCATCAACCGCCCGCCCGGCCTACGAACGGCCGGTCGGGCAGAGGTGCCCGACTGCGCTGCTACTTCCGGCGTGCGGGCTTGGTCACGGTGTCCTCGACGGCGGCCAGGTGCAGCTTCATCGCATTGGCCGCCGCGTCGGCGTCGCGCTTCGAGATGGCGGCGAGGATGGCGTCGTGCTCGTCGGCCGCCTGGGTCGCCCGGCCCGGCACGGCGGCCGCGGCGATGGCCTGCTCCTGCAGGACCGAGCGGAGCTCCGAGACCAGCCTGGGGAACAGCGGGTTGGCGGTCGCGGTGGCGATGGCCACGTGGAAGTCGGCGTCGATGCCAACTCGGATGGAGGGGTCCTGCTCCTCACGGAACCGCACGAGCAGCTCGGTCATCGTCTTGAGGTCGGTCCGCGAACGGCGCTCGGCCGCGAGGGCGGCCAAGGGCACCTCCAGCGTCCGGCGGACCTCGTGCAGGTCGCGAGGGAGATACTTGCCGGTCAGCAGTTGTGACGGCGCGAACTGCGCGTCGACGAAGGTCCCCTTGCCGGCGTACGAACGGGTGAGACCGAGCGCGTTCACGCTGTGCAGTGCCTCACGGATCACCGAACGGCTGACCGCGAACGACTTGGACAGCTCGGCCTCGGAGGGCAGCCGCTGACCCACCGCGAACTCACCCGACTCGATGAGTTCGACGAGTTGCGAACGCACGTGTTCCGCCGCGGTGCGCTGCGCGACAGGGATCACCTTCACGGCTGCCAGGTTAACAGCCTGTCGGGCAGCCGGCCGGTCAGACTTAGGCATCGAAGCGCACCGGCGCTGACCAGGTCGATTCGCACGGGCTGCCGGCGGCGTACACCAGCGAGCGAGCCGACAGGTCCATCACGATCCCCGCGATGGTGCAGGTGCGCTCGGCCATGGGCTGGGCCGCGTCCGGGTGCTGGCACACGCTGTGCGGTGCGTCCGCGTGGTCGGCCAGCGCCTGCTGCAGGCTCTCGATCGTGTGCGTGTCGTGTTGCTGCACGCGCGCGGTCAGGTGGTGCAGCCGGTTGCGCGTGTGCGCCTTGCGCTCGAGATAGCGGTCCACCCCCGTGAGACCGTCGACCAGGAAGTGGTTGGCGTGCGTGACCGCACCGTCGACGGGAGTGATCACGCCGCACGGGCCGTCGCCCGGTCCGGTCTCTATGTCCGCGCAGAACCCGCTCGCGTCCGCGATGAGATAGTTTGCGGAGTTTGCCCGTGATGTGGATTGAATCCGCTGGGCGGCCTCCGCACCAGTGTCACTGTCGAGCACCGATCGCAGCAGCACGTGGTACGGAACGCCGAACCGGCCCTCGTCGCCGTCCGAGATGAGGGTGTTGGTGCACAGGCCGACCCCGCTGGAGTTGATCCCGACCTTCGCCAGCATCCCGGCCTCGACCACCGTGACGAAGTCCGGGCCGTCGTCCCGGCGCACCTGGAGCACGATCGCGGTTTCCCGGGCCCCCTCGATCCAGTCCCAGTTCTGCCCCATCAGCGCGGCACCGGAGGTCGTGCGCTCGGGGGTCAGCGCGAATGACGTGCACTCGGTGGATGCCACCGCCCGGGCCCGCCCGGGAGCGGCGAACATGATCTCGCTGCGGGTGTTCAGGGCCAGGATGTCGGCCACCTCGACGCCGGCCCCGCGGGCGATCGCCCGGATCTCCCGCGCGGACGCCGGCGAGAAGTCCTCGATAGGACCGGCGAACCGGAGTCCATGTCGCCGCACGGCGTCCCAGTCCCACGATGCGTAGTGCCGGAACACGCCGGCGTAGGTCCGCAACGCGTGCTCGATCCGGGTCTTCGCAGCGAGGCCGTACTGGTATCCCCGCTCTTCCGGGTCGCCCGCGACGGCAATGACGTCGTACCCGGAGGCGACTGTCCGCGCCATGCCCGTTCCTCCACCTGTAGCTCCTGGCTTCACTCGCCTGGCAGGCTATCAGGTTGCATGACAGGTTGTCCCTTCCCCGCCGGGGTCGCGGTTGCTTAGACTCCTGTCGGACTGTCGGACAGGAGTCGTGCGATGCGGGTGGACCTCCCCCTCGATCAACTGGTGCGGTACGAGTACCCGCACCCCGAGCCCGGGGACTTCGACGCCTTCTGGAGCCGGACCCTGCGCGAACAGGGCGCTCATCCCCTCAATCCGCGGTTCGAGCCGGTGGACGCCCTGGTCCGGACCGTTGACGTGTACGACGTCACCTTCGGCGGATACGCCGGGGACGACGTACGAGGGTGGCTGCTGCTGCCGCACGAGCGAACCGGCCCCCTGCCGCTCGTGGTGGAGTACCTGGGCTACGGCAGCGGACGCGGGCACCCGGTCGAGTCGCTCGCCTACGCCAGTGCCGGCTTCGCGCACGCCGTCATGGACTCCCGCGGCCAGGGCAGCGCCCTGCGGGCCGGCCACACCGCGGACCCGCACGGGGCGGGCCCGTCCGCGCCGGGGTTCATGACCCGGGACATCCTCGATCCCGAGCGGTACTACTACCGCCGCCTGTTCACCGACGCGTACCGGTTCGTCGATGCCGTGACGACCCACGAGGCCGTGGCGCGCGACCGGATCGCGGTGACGGGACGCAGCCAGGGGGGTGCCATGGCGCTCGTGGCGGCCGGCCTGCGAGACGATGTCCGCCTGGCGATGCCGCACGTGCCGTTCCTGTCCGCCTTCCGGCGCGCGGTCGAGGCGACGGACCACAGTCCCCATGGGGAGATCGTCAAATGGCTGGCCGCCCACCGCGGTTCGGTGGAGCGCGCCTTCGAGACCCTCGCCTATTTCGACGCCGTGTCCTTCGCCCGGCGAGCCACCTGTCCCGGCCGGTTCTGCGTCGCCCTGCATGACGTCGTGAGCCCGCCTTCCACCGTTTTCGCTGCATACAATGCCTACGCCGGGCCCAAGGAGATGACCGTGTGGCAGTTCAACGGCCACGAGGCGGGCGGGCCCGAAGACCTCTTGCGAACCATCCGTGCCGTCCGAGAGCTGGTGTCATGACCATCGTCGACTTTCACCACCACGCGCCATTGGCGTCCTATGTCAGCCGGTTGACGGCGCTGGGCATCCAGGCTCAGCCGGGCGCACCGTTTCCGGTGTGGGAGCCGGCGGACTCGGTCCGGATGATGGATCGGCTGGGCATCGACCTGGCCGTGCTGTCCGTCGCCTCGCCCGGGTTCTACTTCGGCGATCAGACCTTCACCACGGCCCTGTGCCGGGACACCAACGACGAGCTCACCGAGGTGGTCCGCGACGGCGACGGGCGGTTCGCGGCGGTCGCCTGCCTGCCGCTGCCCTCGGTCGATGCCGCGCTCACCGAGATCGAGCGGGTGTTCGACCGGCCGGAGTTCGTCGGCGTCGGCCTGCTCACCAGCTACGCCGGGTCGTACGTCGGCCATCCCAAATTCGACGGCCTGCTGGAGACCCTGAACGACCGCGGTGCCTTCATCCACGTGCACCCGGTGCTGCCCGCGTGGTGGCCCGAGGGCGAGATCCCCATCCGGCCGTCGGTCCTGGAGTATCTCTTCGACTCGACGCGCCTCATCACGAACCTGCTCCTCACCGATGTGCCGCGCCGATTTCCGCGGATCCGGTGGGTCTTCTCGCACTGCGGCGGCGCGATGCCGGTCGTCGCTCCGCGCATGGTGCTGGCCGAAGGCATGCCGGAGCTCGCGGCCGTCGCCGGGCAGGGCGTCCTGCGCGCGCTGGCGGCGTTTCGCTATGACACCGCCCTGTCCCACACCGCCGCCGACCTCGGCGCGCTGCTGTCCTTCGTCGACGACTCGCGGGTCGTGCTGGGAACGGACTTCCCGTTCTCGTCGCTCGACGAGGTGGCCGAGCGCTTCAACCTCTTGCGCGAGTATCTCGGCGACACGCATCGCTCGGCCGTGCTCAGCGAGAATGCCCGCGAGCTCGTCGGCGACCGGGGGCGGGCGCGGTGACCCGGGCCGGCGGCTGGATGGTCAGCGCCCGGTAGATGGCCGCCTGCTCGGGGCTCAGCGGCGTGGTCTGCGTGACGGTGCCGGCCGGACCGGAGAGCGTCACCTGGGCCACCCGCCCGAGCTGCCGGTTGATGATCCGCCAGGTCTGACCGCAGGACTGCTCGGCGACGCGGGTCAGCAGCAGGGCCAGCCACCAGATCAGCACGTGCGCGCGGATGCGCTGTCCCGAGCGGTGGGCGGCCGCTCCGGGCAGCAGCCGCGCCTTGAGGTCACGAGCTTCCAGGAGGTTCTTGTGGCCCAAGGCGACGTCTTCGGCGCTGACGTGCGGGTCGGAGGTGGCGATGAGGTACTTGCCGTCGAGCCTGGCCTCGGCCTTGACCTTCGCCAGGTCCACCTTCAGGTATCCGTCGGGCCGCCGGATCAGCCAGCGGCCGAGGACGGGGTGGTCGCGGAGCGCGCACTCGGCCCGCACACGGCCGGCTTCGTCTCGGGCGTACAGGTCGGCGATCCGGGCCAGTTCGGCTTGGATGCGGACGATTGCCTCGTCGCGCTGCCGGCGGTCGCGCTGCGCCTGATCCGGGTCGTGGCAGACGACGAACCGGGCGTCCTGACCGTCGATGCGGACCTCCCGGACGCGCAGATCGTCGCGGACGTGCCGGTAGCGGCCCGAGCGGGACAACACCGCCTCGACGAGGCGGTTGCCCTCGCACATACGCATCGCGGCCATGTAGTGATCGCCGGCGCGGCCCAGGCCGGCCAGGTCGTCCGCGCCTGAGAAGCCGCGCTCGACCACGGTGATGACCCGGCCCGGATGCCGGTCCAGCAGGTCGTCGCGGACCTCGGCCGGGACGGAGCCGGCACCGTCGCCACCCGGCCAGCACCAGCAGCGGACCGGGATGCCTTCCTTGGTCGTGGCCAGGCCGATGACGATCCGCTCCCCGTCGTCGCAGGCGAACTTCATGGTGTCGAAGAACAACGGGTCGAGCCGGTCGGTCACGGCGAGGAGCAGCGACTCCTGCACCCGTGCCTGCGTGTCCGCGTCATCGAGCAGATCCATCGCCCGGCGGACGTGTTCATCGTCCATTGTGGATATTCCCGGCACGGCGGCCTCCTCGCGCACCCATTCCGCGGCCGTCAGCCCGCCCATCGGGGCCACCGCCCGGTGGGCGACCAGCGCGAACAGCACCCGTTCCAGGTTGGCGGTGAACCGCCGCGCACCGGTGGCCGCACGCACCGCCGCGCCCACGTCGAGGCGGTGCCACAGCGCGTCGAGCAGCCAGACGGCTCCGACGGTCCGGACATCGACGACCTCCAGCGACGCGGCCCTGGCGGCCGCACCCGCCGGCGCGGCACCGGCCGGATCGTCGCCGCCGAAGTGCCTGCCGATCGAGGCGGCCAGCCGCTGCAGCCCGGCCACATCAACCTGGTCCTCCCGGCCCAGATTCATCAATATGTCCGGCTTGATCTGCCCGTCCACCCGCCGGTTGTGGGCCAGGGCGACATAGCGCACCACCGCGCCGTCGGCGTTGGTCCGCGAGGTGAATCGCAGGAACATGCCTACGACCAAACCATTCTTGACCTGCTAGCACAAGGTCAAGATACTGAGTCGTGTTACTACATGTTCATCCTTCCGGGCCGCCTTGCGGCCATCCGACACCGCTCTGACCAGCGGTGATCCGAAACTGATCACTCCCGCGTGTGTACCAAACCGTGGGCCCCGGGCGCAAGGAAACTTCGTAACGAACCGAGCGGAGGCCCTTGCGATCCACCTCACCACGGTGCACCCTGAGGGACAACTTATCCGGCTGTCAGACAGCCGGGCAGGTTGACAGGTCCGGAGGCACCGCGTACCCCGCGCTTAGCAGGTCTTCGGTCCCGAGCAGAGGAGAGCAGCGATGCGTGCAAGGAACTTATGGCGCGGCCGTGTCGCCGTGGCCATCGGGCTGGCGGGGGCTCTGGCCCTCGCGGCCTGTGGTGGAGCAAGCGACTCGGGCGCAAACAGCTCGGGCGAGATCAAGGGAAGCATCGACTTCTGGATGGGCGACCCCATCGGGGACGCCCAGCAGCCAATCATGCAGAAGCTGGCGGACGACTACGCCGCCGCACACCCGGGGACCAAGGTGAACCTCCGGTTCCTCGGTAAGGACGCACACCAGACGTACCTGACCTCGATCGCCGGCGGCAGCGTCCCCTGTGTCGCACTCATCGGCAACACCTGGACCCCCGAATTCGCGGCACTCAACGCCCTCGAGGTCTACGCCAACGACCCCAAGACGCTGCAGGGCACCTACGTGCCCGGCATGATCGAGTCGACCATCTTCAAGGGCAAGTCGTACGCCGTTCCCTACGACACCGGTGTCCGCGCCCTCATCTACCGCAAGGACATGCTCGAGGCGATCGGCAAGACCGCGGCCCCCGCCACCTGGCAGGAGCTGCGCGAGGATGCCCTCGCCATTCAGGCGAAGAACCAGGGCGTCAACGGGTTCGGCATCATCGGCGGCGCGCACTGGTACTACCTGCCGCTGATCTGGAACTGGGGCGGGGAGATCGCCAAGCAGAGCGGCGACAAGTGGGTCTCCGAGGCCGGCTCGCCGCAGTCCGTCCAGGCGTTCCAGTTCTACTCCGACCTGCTGACCAAGGATCGCCTGTCGCCCGCCGGCGCCTCGGCCTGGACCGCGGCCGACGTCGACAAGTCCATGGGCCTGGGCCAGACGGCGATGATGGTCGGCGGATCGTGGGACCTGCGGACCATTCTCAAGCAGAGCCCCGGTCTGGAAGGCAAGCTGGCCACAGCCGTCCTGCCCAAGGGCCCGGGTGGGAACAACGACACGTTCGCCGGCGGCAGCAACCTCGCCGTGTTCCGCGAGTGCAACAACAAGGCGGTGGCGAACGACTTCGTGAAGTTCATGATGACCAAGGAGAACCTCGTGCCGGTCACCTCGAACCTGGGCCTGCTCCCCGCGACGAACGACGCGCTGGCCCAGGAGAAGGCCACCGGGTCGTTCTCCGCCCCACTGTTCAAGGCGTACGCCGAGCAGGCCGACCACACCCGTTCCATTCCGCCGGTGGCCACTTGGGGCAAGGTCGAGGGGGCCAACTCCATCGTGAACGCCATGCAATCGATCATGAGCGGCAAGAAGACGGCCGACGTCGCCATGAAGGAACTCGCGGACCAGGTGAACCAGGCAATTGGTTGAGAATGTGAAGACCACGATCCGTCGCGCGGCGTCCTCGGCCATCCCGAGGGCGCTGCGCGCGCCGCGCTTGCCGCACCGGCAGCAGAGCTTCGAGAAACGATTCCTGCCGTGGGCCTTCCTGGCGCCGCTGCTCGCGGTGATCGTCGGCGTGGTCGGATACCCCGTGGCGCGCACGATCTGGCTGTCGTTCTTCGACGGCGAGTACCTGCAGAGCGGACCGTTCGTCGGGCTGCAGAACTACCGCGACATCTTCGCCGACCCGAACTACACCGCCGCGCTGCTGCGCACGACTCTGTTCGCGGCCGCGGTGGTCGTCACCACGATCCTGCTGAGCCTGGCCATCGCCCTGGTCCTTGACTCCGCACCCCGCGCGGCCAGGGTGCTCAGCGTCATCGTGCTGCTCCCCTGGGCCATGCCGCGGGTCGCGTCGGGCATCGTCTGGAAGTGGCTGTTCGACGACCAGTACGGCGTGGTCAACTGGCTGCTGGTCAACTGGTTCGGCCTCGACTCCTTCAACGGCTACTCCTGGTTCAGCACGGGTACACCGGCCATGGTGGCCATCACGGTCGCCGTCGTCTGGCACTCGGTCCCCTTCGTGGCGGTCTCCCTGTTCGCCGGGCTGCGCGGCACCCACGGTGAAGTGGTGGAGGCGGCCCGGGTCGACGGCGCCAGCGCCTGGCAGATCCTGCGACGGATCCGGCTGCCGATGATCCGTCCCCTGCTGGTCGTGATGACCACGATCTCGACCATCTGGGCGTATCAGTCCTTCGACCACTTCCTGGTGATGACCACACCGCCCGGCGGCCCGGACCACTCGACCGAGGTGTTGTCCCTGCTGACCTGGCTCGAGGCGTTCGCCCAGCTCGACCAGGGCTCCGCCGCGGCCATGGCCGTGGTCCTGTTCCTCATGCTGGCCGCGGTGAGCGTGCTGTACGTCCGGCTGAACCGAGAGGACGTTCGATGACGTCGCTGTTGCGCCGTGGTGCGCTGTTCCTGCTCGTTGCCGTGATCGTGGTGAGCAGCCTGTTCCCGTTCTTCTGGATGCTGGTCACGTCGGTCAAGCCCGACAGCGAGCTGTTCACCCGCACCCCGCGGTTCATCGTCACGTCGCCGACGGTGGAGCGGTACACGCACCTGCTCGACGGCAACATCCCCACCCAGTTCCGCAACTCCCTCATCGTCGCCGTGGCGACGACGGTGCTGACCGGCCTGATCGCCCTGCTGGCGGGCTACGCCCTGGCCCGCTACCGGCTGCGGACCCGGCACATCCTCACGGTCGTCATCCTCGTCACGCAGTTGCTGCCGCAGACCATCCTCGTCATCCCACTGTTCACGCTGTTCCGCAACGCCGGCCTGCTCAACACGTTCCAGGGGCTGACCCTGAGCCACCTGGCGCTGACCGTGGGCCTGTGCACGTTCATGCTGCGCTCGTTCGTCGTGGAGATCCCGTACGAGCTGGAAGAGGCCGCTCTGGTCGACGGGGCGAGCCGGCTACGCGCCGTCTGGTCGATCGTGTTCCCGCTGGCCTGGCCCGGGCTGGCGGCGAGCTCCGTCTACGCGTTCATCACGTCGTGGAACGAGCTCATGTTCTCGGCGACGTACATGCAGCGGCCCGCGATCGAAACGCTCCCGGTCGCCCTGCAGCAGTACTTCTCCAGCTACTACACCGACTGGGGCGGAGTGATGGCGGCGAGCGTGATCTTCACGATCCCCGTGGTGATCTTCTTCCTCGTCGTGCAGAAGCGGCTGATGCAGGGAATGGCATCGGGCGCGATGAAGGGTTAGAAGCGGAACAGCGACGCCTGGAAGCGGTAGGAGTCCCCGCGGTACAGCTGGCGGCCCACGTCGAAGCACTGATCGTGCTGGTCGAAGGTCTTCTGGTAGCCGACCAGCACCGGATCGCCGGGCTCGAGGCCGAGCACCTTGGCCTCCCGCGCCTTGACCGCCTCCGCCGCGAGCTCGTAGTCGCACCGGCTGGCCGCGATGTCATACCGGTCGCGCAGCACGTCGTAGAGCGACTGGCCGGTGAAGTCGACGTCCTCGATGCCGGGCACCCGGGCGGCATCGAGGCACGAGTGGTCGACGCTGAGCGGCGAACCGTCCAGGAACCTGACCCGGCGCAGGTCGACCACCGGCTGGGAGGCGTCGATGCCCAGGACCTCAGCCTCGGCCAGGGTGGCCGGGCGGACCGTGGCCCGCACGACCCGGGACGTCGCCTCCATGCCGCGCTCGCGCGCGACCTCGCTGAGCCCGCGCAGCCGGTTGGGCTCGTGCACGAGCCGGTTCTCGCCGACGAACCAGCCGCGCTGCGGCGACGGCAGGATCCGCCCGGCATCGGCCAGGGCGCTGAGCACCTGCCGCAGCGTGGCCCGGCTGACCCCGAGCTCGGCGGCCAGGGTGCGCTCGCCGGGCAGCCGGCTGCCGGCCGGAAACTGCCCCACGGTCAGCGCTTCCTGGAGGGCGCGGTAAGCCTCGACCGCGTTGTTGCGGCCCTCCACCCGAGCTGGGGAGACCTTGAGGTCGAGTGCCTTCGCCACGGCTGCCACTCCTCGGTTCGTCGGTGTGCGCTGCATCCTAACGCCCTTGACACGCACGACCCGATCCTTCCAGACTGGTCTACTATACAGACCAGTTGGCCACGAGAGGGCGACATGACAGACGAGAGCATCCGCGAGCCGCAGGTCCTTCGATATCGGGACCTCGAGCGGCGCACGTGGGGCGACGAGACCACCGGACGGCTGTGCGACTGGTTCTACGCCGACGATGCAACGATGAACCTCAACATCGTCGGCATGCCGCCGAACGGTTCCGCGATCTCCTCGCCGGAGCACCCCACGGTGTTCGGCGCCGACGAGCTCTTCTACGTGCTCGAAGGGCGCATGGTCCAGAGCAACCCGGTCACCGGCGAGGTCTTCGTGGTCAACCCCGGCGAGGCCATCTTCTTCCGCAAGGACACCTGGCACTACCAGTGGAACCACAGCAACACGCAGCTGCGGATGCTCGAGTTCTTCCAGCCCGCCCCCAAGGCCGGAACGGGCGGCGCCTACGCGCGCGCCCAGCCGCCGCTCGACGGCCCGCCGAAGCAGGGGCAGGACGAGCTGCTCGGCAACTGGCCGATGGCCCGCGACCTTCCGCGCGAGCGGACCACCTGGATGATCCGGGAGGCCGACATCCTCTGGCGCATGGAGGGCACCACGCGGGGCCGCGAGATCCTCGTGGGCATCCTGGCCAGCACCGAGCACCTCACCGGCGGGAAGATGTCGTTCCTGGGCGGCCAGCGCAGCGACGTGTACAGCCACGGCGCCGACAAGGTGATCTTCGTGGAGTCGGGCAACCTGCACGTCGAGCTGACCGGCACGAAGAAGTGGGTCGAGCTGGACGCCTGGGACGGTGTGCGGATCCCGGCCGGCACACCGCACTCGTTCTACAACATGAGCCACGAGCCCGCCACGTGCCTCTTCTCGGTAGCTGGCGAGTACCGGCCGGGCTGCGTTGCCTGACATCGCGGTCGGCGGCGGTCACGACACCATCGTGGCCGCCGTCGACTGGGGTGGGACCTGGATCCGGGCGGCCGCCGTGTCCGGCGGCCGGATCGTGCGCAAGGACCGCCGCGCCAAGCCGGCGAGCCTGGCCGAGCAGTACGTCACCGTCGCCGAGATGGTCCTGCACACGACCGCGAACCTGGCCCAGCCTCCGGCGGCGGTGGGTGTGGGACTCGCGGGCGTGGTGCAGGAAGGCATCGTCGGCACCGCCGTCAACCTCGGTTTCACCGACGGGACCGACGTTGCGGCGGCGCTGCGCCCGCACCTGCCGCTGCCCACCTATCTGCTCAACGACGCGCAGGCCACCGCGCTGGGTGTGGCGGCGCGCTGGCCGCACGGCACGACCGCCGTCCTGACCATGGGCACCGGCATCGGCGGCGCGGTGATCAGGGACGGCTCGCTGGACTCCGGGCTCGGCGGCGCCGGCGACTTCGGCCATGTGGTGGTCGACGTGTACGGCCCCCGCTGCCCCTGCGGCGGCACCGGCTGCCTCGAGGCGCTGGTCTCCGGACGGGTCCTGGCCGTAGCGGCGAACGAGCTCGCGGAGGACGGGTTGAGTCCCCTGCTCGCCGCGCGCGCACACAGCGGGCGCGCCCTGCACGCCGGAGACCTGCAGGACGCCGCCGAGAACGGCGACGGCCAGGCGGTCGGCGTGCTCGACCGGTCCGCGTTCGCCCTGTCCGCCGGCCTGCGCACGATCGTCGCGACGCACGATCCGCAGCGCATCGTCCTTGCCGGGGCACCCCTGGCCCCGGACACGTGGTTCGGCCGGGCGGTGCGGACCCACTGGGACCGCACCCGACCGCGCTGGGCCCGCACGGAGCTGCACCACGTGCGCGACGACGAGGACGCGGCACTGCTCGGGGCGGCGTCGCACGCACTCGACAGGCTCACCGCGGCTTTGTAGCGGCTCAGCCCGGCTCCTGACGAACTTCCCAGCCGATCCATCGTGTGGCAAACTGCAACTGGTTCATGTACTAGACCAGTTCTCTTGAGAGGCCAGGTCAATCCCCATGACGTTGTCCAACCGTTCGATCGTCGTCTTCGCCTTCGACGGCTACCAGGAGCTCGAGTTCTGGTACCCGGTCCTGCGGGCCCGGGAGGAGGGGGCTGAGGTCAAGGTCGTCGGTCCGGGGGACGGCCCGTGTGAGAGCCATCTGGGCTACCCGATCCTCGGGGACACGGTCCCGGACGAGGTCGTGTCCGAGGACGTGGACGCACTGGTCGTGCCGGGGACGGTGACCGGCCGCCCGGGGGCCAGCGACGAGCAGGTGGCGCTCCTGCGCCGGTTGCGCGCCGCGGAGGTGCCCATTTTCGCCAGCGGCTCCGGCGCCCACCTGGTCCGGGAGCTCGTCCTCGACGTCGATCCCGACCGCGTCGCGGTGGACGCCGACGCCCTGCCCTCCCTGTTCACCCGGCTGCGGACCGAGCTGGCCGGCTGAGCCCCGCTCGCCGACGTCGAAGGAGCGTTCGTCATGCAGATCTTCCGTACCGTGCTCGGTGACGTCCCGGCCGAGGAGTCGGGCCGCATCCTCACCCACGAGCACCTGCTCTACGGCTACCCCGGGGCCGAGCTGGACCACCGAACCGTGTTCGACCACCCCGCCGCCGTCGAGCGGGTCAGCGATCAAATCGTCACCGGCATGATCCCCAACGGCTACAACACCCTCATCGACATGACCCCTGCCGAGGTCGGCCGCCACCCGCAGTTCATGGTGGACGTCGCCAAGCGCACCGGCATCAACGTCGTGGCGATCACCGGATTCTTCCCGGAACGCATGGGCGTGCCGTACTACTGGCGCCGGCAGACCGTCGAGGAGCTCACCGACTTCTTCGTGCGTGACCTCACCGAGGGCATGGTGTTCGCCTGGCAGCAGACGCCGTACAAGGCCGGCGCCATCAAGATCGCCACTGGCCAGGAGAGCGTCTTTCCCAAGCCGAGCCCGGTGGGCGCGTACGGCCGCCACGTCCACGAGGTGGAGGACCGCCTGATCCGGGCGGCCGGCAAGGCGGCCATGGCGACCGGCTGCGGCATCAACACCCACATCGACCCGATGGACTTCGAGGTCACGAACCCGGGACGCGAGCAGCTCGAGATCCTCGACGAGGTCGGCATGGACCTCTCCAAGGTGATCATCGGCCACGCCTTCGTGCCGCCGCAGGTCAACATGATGCGCGAGGTCCTCAAGATGGGCGCGAACGTCCAGCTGGACCACATCGGCATTCCCTGGCGCGTCGGCAGCGCGGAGGAGCTGGACGAGGCGATGGCCAACGCCCTCATCGAGCTCATCGAGGACGGCTACCTGGACCGCATCGTTCTGTCGTTCGACCGGTGGTTCTTCAACCCCCGGGCGACGGTCACCGAGACCGACCCGCAGCTGGAGAACGAGAAGGTCAACCTCAACTACATGTTCACCAGCTGGGTGCCGCGCCTGAAGGCCAAGGGCGTCACCGACGAACAGCTCGACCAGATCATGATTCACAACCCCCGACGCATCCTGTCGATTGCGGTCTGACGGAGGACTGAATGGAACTGCAGAAGGCTCGAGTCGCCGTCCTGGCCGAGAACCTGTACCAGGAGCTGGAGCTGTGGTATCCGGTCCTGCGGCTGCGGGAGGCCGGTGTACGGGTCACGATCGTGGGCTCCCGCGCGGGCGAGGTGTACGCCAGCAAGCTGGGCTACCCGGCGGTGGCCGAGGTCGGCATCGCGGACGTGTCGCCCGACGACTTCGACGCGGTGATCGTGCCCGGCGGGTTCTCGCCCGAGTACCTGCGCCGGGAACCGCGCTTCGTCGAGTTCGTCCGCGCCCTGAACGACCGGGCCGCCCCGGTCGCGGCGATCTGCCACGCGGGATGGCTGCTGGCCACGGCGGACATCGTGAAGGGGCGGGCCGTCACGTCGGTCCCCGTCATCAAGGACGACGTCATTCACGCCGGTGGCGACTGGCGCAACGAGGCCGTCGTGGTCGACGGCAACCTCATCACCTCGCAGCTGCCCAACGACCTGCCCCAGTTCCTCGCACGGATCCTCGACGCCCTGGCCGGCAGCGACGCGAAGGGCGGTGACGTCCCGGCCGTCGTCCGTGATGCCACGCCGAGCTCGGCGGTCTACCGCGCGGCCGCCGTGGTGAAGAACCGTGCGGCCGGGCCGGGATCGGCCAACTACCGGGCGTACGCGGTGGCGGGCGAGTGACCGTCGCGCTGGTCGCCGGCGGCGCCACCGGCATCGGACGGGCAACCGTCCGGGCCCTGCGCGCCGCCGGCACCGACGTCTACCTGGCCGACGTCAATGACTCGGCGGCCCGGGAGGTGGCGGAGCAGGAGGCCCCGGGACGGATCGTCGTGGGGCACCACGATCTGGCCGACCGGCACGCGCCGAAGGCCGCCGTGGACGCCACCCTGGAGGCATTCGAGCGGCTCGACCACGTTGTCGTGACCGCCGGTCTGCACGTCGTCGCTCCCCTGGAGACCTTCGCGTTCGAGGCGTGGGAAGCGACCATGGCGGTGAACGTTCGGGCGCCCTACCTGCTGGCTCAGGCGGCCGCGGCGGCGCTGGCGGACACCCGCGGAAGCATCGTGTTCACGGGCTCGACCGCGGCCCACCGCGGCAGCCCCGGCACGTTCGCCTATGCCGCGTCCAAGGGTGCACTCATCAGCCTGACTCGATCACTGGCGGTCGAGCTCGCGGGCCGTGGAGTTCGCGTCAACAGCGTGTGCCCGGGGTGGATCGACACCCCGTTCAACGATCCGTACTGGAACGCCCAGGCCGACACCGAGGCCGCCCTGAACGGCATCGTCGCGCGGGTGCCGCTGGGCCGGCAGGGCGATCCGGAGGAGGTGGCCGCCCTCATCGTGTACCTGCTCGGTCCGGGCTCGGCCTACCTGACGGGGCAGTCCGTGATCCTCGATGGCGGCCTGCTCTCCGCCTGAGCTACGACTGGGCGGCCGGCCGGGGACGGTGGTTCGACACCACCAGTCCCCGGGCCGTGCCGCGTGCGTCGGAGAGATGGTTCAGGCCTCCAGGCGATGGCCGATGCGGTCGAGGGCGTCCTTGCCCCAGTACGTGCTGAGCTGCGTCGCCAGCCCGCTGGCTGCCCGCACGGTGGTGACGAGGTCGACGAGCAGGTCGTCGCTGGCTGCCCACAGGTAACACTGGCCGCTCTGGCCCCACGCGTCCTTCTCCAGCAGGACCCGCTGGTCGTCGCCGCTTCCGGCGAACCGGTACCGATGGAAGTTGCTGTCCGCGAGCCGCTCCTCCAACCGTGTGCCGAGACCCGCCCAGGCGGCCGGTTCGAAGCTCGGGACCGACGCCCGGAGCGTCCGTTCGCCGCACATCGCCTGATGGTCCCAGATCCGGGTGTACACGAGATCCGAGAACGAAGCCGTGAGCATCGTCCACTCGTCGGTGGGCTCCAGGTCGTCGAACGAGATCATCACGGGCGGGTCGTCGCTGCCGTCGAGCATGACCGCCCAGAAGCAGACTCCCTGATTCTCGATCATGAACGGCAGCAGCTGACGCTCGGCGACCAGATCCCACTCGCGTTCCTGGTCGGACTCGTCGCCGGCCCAGTACTGCTCCATCCGGCCCAGCTCGTGGGCCGCGTACACGCGGTCCTCGTTGCTGAACGTGCGCAGCGTCTCCTGGCCGGCGGCGAGTGAATACCACTCCCGCACCGATGCGGGCAGCGGGAAGCCCCGCACGGCGGCGAACCGGTCGATGGCCGCGACGGCGTCGGGTGAGATCTCCGCGGTTCGCCCGGCCAGGGCCAACGAACGCGCGTGATACCGCAGCTGGGACAGCATATGTGGAACGCTCCTGAATGCCTTGTGTACGTTGACGCGATGCGATCTTGAAACGCGCGGTGCATCGTACAGAGGCGGTTCAAGGGCAGGCGGGCCGAAACAACTCCCGCTGACGTGACCGCCCGGCGAGGGTGCCTGAGGTCCTGCCTCACGTTCCCGGCGGGAAGTCGGCGGCGCAGGAGGCCGCTTCGGACCAGGTGATGTCGGTCAGCGCTTCGCGCAGCGTCGACGTCACGGCGTCATACGCGTCGCTGCCCAGCACCAGCCGGCGCGGAGGAGGGTCCTCGGCCATCGCGGCGATGCGCACGCCGGCGACCGAGGACATGTTGACGATCCACCCGCGGCGCCGCTCCCGCATGCCGGGCAGCACCGCACGGGTCACCGAGAGCAGCGCGAAGAAGTTCAGGTCGGACGTGCGGCGCACCGCATCCTCGGCCATGCCCTCGATCGAGCCGTACCATCCGCGCCCGGCATTGTTGACCAGCACATCGATCCCGCCCATGCGCTGCTCGGCCTCGGCCACAGCGGCGCAGACCTGCGCCGCGTCGGTGACGTCCAGCGGCAGCACCAGCACGCGGTCGCCATACGGCCGCGCCCACTCCCGCAGCTCCTCGGGGCGCCGCGCGGTCAGCACCACCCGATCTCCCGTTTCGAGCGCGGCGTCGGCGTACGCCTGACCGAAGCCGCCCGGTGTCCCGCCGGTGACGAACCACGTCCTCACGGCTCGATCACCAGCCGGACGATCGCGGAGCCGCGCAGGGTGAACCGGTAGTGCAGGTCGACCACCCCGCCCGGGAAGTCGCCTTCCAGATGCTGCACCACGTCGTAGCGGTCCTCGCCCAACCGGGTGACGGAGATGAGTTCGGTGGTGTACGTGTACTCGGCCGCCGCGCCGGCCAGCCACTCGCGGATCTCATCGAGCTGCCACCGGCCGACGTCGCCGTGGCCGTGCACTCCGGCCGGCACGACGACATCGACGTGACCTACGGCCGATTGGGATCATGGGTGGTCGAACATGCCTTGGCCGTCGACGGACCGGTCGACGAGACCTACGTGGTCGGCCCCCGCGACACCCCGACGCCGGCCGACTGGCGCACCGAGATCGGCTGGCCGGTGTTCCGCCTCACCCCAGGGGACTGAGAGCCGGCCACGTACCCTTGGCGGGATGATCAGCTCCGAGGCGCTTCTGCCGGGCACGTCGTCTGCTGCGACCCAACGGCGGCGCCGGTGGCTGACCGTGCTGCTGTGGCTGCTCGTCGCGCCGTTCGCGGTATGGGCGGCGGTGCGGGTGTTCGGTCTGGAGAGCGGCTACCCGATCATCCAGCTCCTCGCCTTCACCCCGTACGTCGCGGTGGTCTCGTTGGTGCCGCTGGCGCTCGCGGTGCTGACGAAGCGGATCTGGCCGGCGGTCGTGGCCGCGGCGGTGGTGGTCGCATTCGCCGCGTGCGTCCTGCCGCGGTGGATCGCCGACACCGACGCCGGGGCTCAGACAGGGCCGACGCTGCGGGTGATGACCGTCAACATGCTCTACGGCCAGGCCGACCCCGGCCAGATCGTGCGCCTCGTCCGCGACGGCGCCGTCGACCTGCTCGCCGTCCAGGAGTACACCGCCGAAGCGCGTGCCGCGCTGCATGCGGCCGGGCTGGAGGAGACACTGCCGGACGCGGTCACCTACCCGCGGGCCGACGCGGGCGGCTCGGCCGTCTACAGCCGCTTCCCGCTCACCGACAAGGGGTACCGACAGCTCGCCGGCGGCTTCATGCAGGCGCACGGCAGAGTACAGGTGCCGGGAGCCCCGGAGGTGTACGTCGAGTCGGCGCATCCGTGTGCCCCGATGGGCCGCGTGACGGACGCCTGTTGGCACGCCGACCTCGCGGCGCAGCCGGCCGCGACCCCGAGCGGGCCGGTCAGCGTGCTCATGGGCGACTTCAACTCGACCCTCGATCACGAGGCGTTCCGCGGGGTGGTGGCGAAGGGGTACCACGACGCCGCCGACACCGCCGGTACCGGGCTCTCCACGTCGTGGCCCTACGACAACCGGTGGTACTTCCCGAGCGTGACGCTCGACCACATCCTCGCCGACAAGCGCGTCGGAGTGCGGAAGGTCGTGATCCATCGCATCGCGGGGAGCGACCACCGGGCCGTCTTCGCCGAACTCGTGCTCCCGAAGGCCGGCGGCTGATCCGCCCGGCCACATCTTCAAGGCCGGGCAGCACGGCTTGACCGCGGCATTGGTCCTGTCCATCTCGGCGACGGGGTCAGCGCAGCGCCGCCACCGCGGTCTCGATCACCGTGTCGGGCGGGTTGACGACGTCGGGCACGACGCCGGCGCCCTCCCAGTTGGTGCCGGTGATGCTGTCGACGACGTAGGCCTCGGGCAGGTACGCCACAACTGTCGGCGCCAGCCGGATCGGCGTGATGTGATCGGCGGCGCCGGGCGTGGTCTCACCCACGATGGCAACCCTGCCCCGTGCCTGCAGGTGATATGCGAGCGCTTCGCCGGACGAGAACGTGCCCGGGCCGACGAGGACGGCGACCGGCTGCCGCAGGC
>NZ_JBFAJA010000116.1:0-32790 GCF_040654975.1 Dactylosporangium sp. NPDC050588
ACTACCCCGCTGCCGCGGCGGGGCCCGCCGGGGGATTCTCACCCCGGACCCCCAATGCGCCGCTGCGCGACGCACTGCCAGCGCTGCCGCGCGGCAGGACTGCGCAGGCGCGCGGCATCCCGGTGGCCGCCCGCCACCGGGCCGGACGGCCCTCCCACCATGATCCGGTAGACCTTGTGCAGCCAGGGGTGCACAACGTCTACCGGATCATGGAAACGGATGCGCCCAGGATTGCGGCGGGGCCGGTCGGGGTCGCCGGAAGAGGCGGGAGCGTCGCGGTGGTCGGCCACGTCGGGCACGCGTGAGCGGTATCCGGCCAGCGGCACGCGCGGCCGTGCGCCGCGCAGCGGCGCATTGGGGTCCGGGTGAGAATCCCCGGCGGGACCCGCCGCGCCAGCGGTGGGGCTGCGAGCCCATGGCCGAAGGCCACAGGCGGGTAACAGTGGGTGACGGCCTTTTACGCGAAGGCGTCGGGGCGGCGGTCCAGGAGCTTGTAGAGGGTCTGCTGGATCGTCTCGCGGACCTGGTCGGCGAGGTTGAACACGACCATCGGGTCGTCGGCGGAGTCGACGAAGTCGGCGGTGGGGATGGGCTCGCCGAACTCGATGAGCCACTTGCTCGGCAGCGGCACCAGGCCCAGCGGGCCCAGCCACGGGAAGGTCGGGGTGACCGGGAAGTACGGGGCGCCCAGCAGGCGGGCGAGGGGGCGCAGGTTGCCGATCAGGGGGTAGATCTCCTCCGCGCCGACGATGGAGACCGGGACGATCGGCGTGCCGGTGCGCACCGCCGCGGAGACGAAGCCGCCCCTGCCGAAGCGTTGCAGCTTGTACCGCTCGGCGAAGGGCTTGCCGATGCCCTTGAAGCCCTCGGGGAAGACGCCGACGAGCTCGCCCTCGCCGAGGAGGCGCTCGGCGTCGGGGTTGCACGCGAGGGTGGCGCCGGACTTGCGGGCCATCTCGGACAGGACCGGGAGGCGGAAGACCAGGTCGGCGCCGAGGAGCCGGAGGTGGCGCCGGGCGGAGGTCTCGTCGTGGACGGCGACGGAGAGCATGAGGGCGTCGAGGGCGACGGTGCCGGAGTGGTTGGCGACGACGAGGGCCGGGCCTTCCTTGGGCAGGTGCTCGACGCCGAAGACCTCGGTGCGGAACCACTGGTTGTACAGGGGGCGCAGCAGCGGCAGGAACACGCCGTCGGTCAGGTGCCGGTCGAACCCGAAGCCGTCGACCTCGTAGTCGCCGGTGAGGCGTTCGCGGACGAACGCGAGCGCGCCGGCGACCCGGTCGTCCCACTGGTCGGGCAGCCCGGGCTCGGACGCCGCGGCGTCGGACCTCGCGGCACCGGGTGCCCTGGAGCCGGGCACCGCACGGTCCGTCGCGGCAGTGTCAGGCAGCGCGGCGTCGGCCGTAGTGTCAGGCAGCACCGCAGTGTCAGGCAGCGCGGCGTCGGCCGCCGCGGCGCCCGGATCCGCGGCACCGGGCAGCGCGGCGGCGCGCTCCGAGGCGCCGGGCAGCGCGGGGGCCGGCGGCGTGGCGTCGGGGTCGGGCAGCCCTGGGTCAGGGGAACCAGGGTCGGTCATGAGCCCGCCTCCAACGCGGCGCGCGCCGCACGGGTCCGTCGGAAGCCTTCGAGCAGGGTCTGTTCGACGGCGCGGATACGGTCCGCCGGCAGCGCCTCGCCGGAGCGGCGACTGCGGACGAACTCTTCGAAGGCCTCCGCCGTGGTCCTGGGCGTGAACCCGAACTCGCGGACGAGCCTGCTGGTGTCGACGACCCGGCCGTGGACGAACAGGTCGAGCTGGTCCAGCGACACGATGCCGCGGCCGAGACCGGCGGCGATGCCGAGGCCGGGCTCGAGGACCGGCATGGTGATGCGCCCGGCCCGCCGGATCGCCTGCGACAGCGTCAGGGTGCCGCCGCCGGCGACGTTGAACGTGCCGGGGTGCGACTCGGCCACGGAGCGGTGCAGGACCTCGAACGCGTCGTCGACGTGCAGGAACTGCAGGCGCGGGTCGCGGCCGAACACGGTCGGCACGACAGGCGCGGCGAAGTACCTGGTGAGGCTGGTGTCGACGGTCGAGCCGATGAACGGCGCGAAGCGCAGCACGGTGGCACCGACGTCGGGGCGCCGGCGGCGGAAGCCTCGGACATAGCCCTCGATGTCGAGGACGTCCTTGGCGAAGCCGCCGCGCGGGATCTCCCGCGGCTCGGTGTCCTCGGTGAAGATCGCCGGGTCGCGGAAGGACGCGCCGTAGGCCGCGGTGGACGAGCGGACCACCAGCTTGCGCAGCCGGGACGCCTGCTGGCAGGCGGCGAGCAGCTGCATCGTGCCGATGACGTTGAGCTCTTTCATCGCGGCGCGGCCGCCGTGCTGGTCTGCGGCGGTGGTCACCGCGAGGTGCGCCACCGCTTCGACCCGGGCGTCGACGATCACCCGCAGCACCCCGGGGGTGCGCAGGTCGACCTGGTGCACGTCGACGTCCTTGAGGACGGTGGCGAGCTCGCCCGCCGGTGCCGTGGTGTCGATGCCGACGACCCGCTCGATGCGCGGATCCTTGGCGAGCCTGGCGGCCAGGTGCGCGCCGAGATATCGGCCCACCCCGGTCACCAGGACTACCCGTGGCGTCGTCACAGCGTCACCTCCGAGCCGGGGCGGACCGCCGACGCGTTGCTACTTGCCGAGACGACGACGCTGGACGCGGGTCTTGCGCAGCAGCTTGCGGTGCTTCTTCTTGGCCATACGCTTGCGGCGCTTCTTGACCACCGAGCCCATACGGGTATCTCCTCGAAACAGCGGAACGCGTGCCATCGCTGGCACGCCGAAGACATGGTTAGCGGCTCCAGCGTAGCCGCACCCCCGCGTGATCGGAAAAGCGGGCCCACCATCAGCGGCGAAACGTGCGACTTACGCCGTTTCGCGGAACGCTTCGCGCAGATACGCGTCGACCGCGTGCTCAGGCACCCGGAACGACCGGCCGACCCGCACGGCGGTGAGGTCCCCGGCGTGAACCAGGCGGTAGACGGTCATCTTGGACACTCGCATCAGGGTTGCGACCTCGGCGACCGTGAGAAACCTGACCTCGCCCAACCGGCCTTCGGTGGTGTGTGGCGTGCTAGACATCGCGACCTCCGACCAGCGTGCTCGCCAAGCTGATGAATCAGCGTGTTATCAGTACGGTAACGGTACTGCTGTGACTTGCGCCCTCGCTTCGTCGGATTCTTTGCCGCCAAGGTCAAGTCGGGCGCGGACACACCGCGCGACGCGCCACGACTCGCCGTGCGGGTCACTCGGTGCGCAGCGCGACCACGGGGTCGAGGCGGCCGGCGCGCTGGGCCGGCACGACGCCGAAGACGATGCCGACGGCCGCGGAGACCCCGAACGCCAGCGCGAGCGACCACCACGTGATCGCGGCCGGCACGGGCGACAGCGCGGCGACGACCAGGGCGGCGCCGATGCCCAGACCCATCCCGATGAACCCGCCGAGCGTCGTGAGCAGCACCGCCTCGAGCAGGAACTGCACGCCGATGTCGCGGGGCCGGGCGCCGACGGCCTTGCGCAGCCCGATCTCCTTCGTGCGCTCCCGGACGGAGACGAGCATGATGTTGGAGACGCCGACCCCGCCGACGAGCAGGGAGATCCCGGCGATCGCGGCGAGGACGCCGGTGAGCACCCCGAGGATGTCGCCGAGGACGCCGAGGATCTGCTCCTGCGTGACGGCGCTGAACTCGGTGCCGGGATGCCGGCGGGCCAGCTCGGCGATGATGCGGGCGCTCAGGTCGTCGATCTCGTCCCGGTTCGGGGCCTTGATCGCGATGCCGTCGACCCTGTTGGTGCCCAGCAGGCGGTGCGCGGTGGTGATCGGCACGTGGACCTCGTTGTCGCGGTCGACGCCGAGGCTCTGCCCGAGCTTCGCGAAGACGCCGATCACGCGGAAGCGCACGCCGGCGATGGTGACCTGCTGGCCGACGGCGTCGCGGTCGCCGAACAACGCGCGCGCGACGGTCCACCCGAGGACGGCGACGCGGCGCTGGGTGTCGACGTCGCTGCGGCTCAGGTACGTGCCGCGGGCCAGGCTCCGCACGAACACCTGCGGTGTGGTCTCGATGACGCCGTTGATGGTGGCGAACGTGTCGACGTTGCCGGCCGCGACCGTCTCGCCGGAGGCGACGGTGACGGCGACCCGGTTGCGGTCCCCCACGATCTTCGACACGGCGTCGACGTCGGACAGGTCCATCCGCGACACGGACGGCGCGGAGCCGAGGCTCACCTGCCCGGGCAGGACGATCAGGAGGTTCGAGCCGAGCCCTTCGACCTGCCGTTCGATCTGCTGCTTCGTGCCGGTGCCGATGGCCACCAGCACGACCACCGCCGCGACGCCGATGATGACGCCGAGCATGGTCAGCGTCGAGCGCAGCCGGTTCGCCCGCAGCGCGTCGATGGCGACCCGCCACGCCTCCGCGAACCTCACGAGACACCCTCATCGGCGGTGGGGGAAGCGGGCGGGACGTCGGTGGACACGATCACGCCGTCCCTCATGACGATCTTGCGGTGGGCGCGGTCGGCGACCTCGTTGTCGTGGGTGACGATCACCAACGCGACGCCCTGCTCGGCGTTGAGCGTCTCCAGGAGGGCGAGCACCGCCTGGCCGTTGCGGGTGTCGAGGTTGCCGGTCGGCTCGTCGGCGAGCAGCACCTGCGGGTCGGTGACCAGCGCCCGGGCGATCGCGACCCGCTGCTGCTCGCCGCCGGACAGCTGGTTGGGCCGGTGGTCGAGCCGGTGGCCGAGCCCGACCCGCTCCAGCATCGCCACGGCGCGGCGGCGCCGCTCGGAGGCGCGCATCCCCCGGTACACCAGCGGCAGCGCCACATTGTCGACGGCGCTGGTGCGGGCCAGGAGGTGGAAGGACTGGAAGACGAAGCCGATGGTCTCGTTGCGCAGCCGGGCCAGGGCCTGCGGGTCGAGGCCGGCGACGTCGCGCCCGCCGATCCGCAGCGACCCCGCCGTCGGCCGGTCCAGGCCGCCGAGCAGGTGCATGAGCGTCGACTTGCCGGAGCCGGACGGGCCGATGATCGCGACGTAGTCGCCCGCGTCGACGGTGAAACTGACCCCGCGCAGCGCCGGCACGGTGACGCCGTCCAGCGCGTACTCCCGCGTCACGTCCTGCACGACGAAAGCGGCGTCAACACCGGAACCGCTCACCGGGTCAGATCCATGCCCTGCTTGACCTTGTCGGTGCCGCGGATCACGACCCGGTCGCCGTCGGCGACGCCGCTGAGCACCTGCACCCGGTCCTGGCCGGCGACGCCGACGGCGACGGGCGCCTGGACCGCCTTGCCGTCGCGGACGAGCCAGACGACGTCCTTGCCGCCGACGTTGAACACCGCGGCCGCCGGCACCGTCACCGCGTCGCGGATCTGCCGGACCTGCAGGTGCGCGACCGCGTTCATGCCGGGGCGCGGCGCCGGGGCGGCCCGCCCGTCGGCGAAGGTGCCCCTGCTCAGCGTGAGTCGCGACCGGTACGAGACACCCCCGCGCGCCGACGCGGTCGGCAGCACGTCCGCGGACGTGACCGTCGCCTCGTAGGTGGCGCCGGGTGCCGCGTCGAGCTCCACGCGGGCCGTGACGCCCGGCTCGACGAGCAGGACGTCGGTCTCGTCGATCTCCGCCATCAGCCCGAGCTGCGACACATCGACGACGGTGAGGATCGCGGCGCCGGCGGCCACCTGCCCGCCGACGGGGACGGCTGGGTCGACCCCGGGGCCGGCGGCGCCCGCGGTGCCGGCGGCGGCCGGAGCGGCACCCGCCGGAAGCGCCGCGCCGAGCAGGTCGGTGATGGACGGCGCGGCGGCGGCCGACGTGCCGCCGAGCTGGACGACGCCGCCGACGGGCGCCCGCAGCGTCAGCGCGTCGACGGTCGACTTCGCCAGGTCGTACGCGGCCTGCGCCTGGCTGCGCTGCGCCGTCGTCAGGGCGGCCATCGCCTTCGTCACGCTCGCCAAGCCGCGCTGCACGGCGCTGATCACGGCGCGGGCCGAGGCGGCCGCCTCCTGGTACGACCTCTCGGCGAAGTCGATCTGGGCGAGCAGGCCGGCCCGTACCGTGGCATCGGCGATGGCCTGAGCGGCCTTGCGCGCCTCGCCGAACGCCTTCGCGGCCGCGTCGTCGGTCTTCTTCTGCGTCGCCGACAGGTTCTTGACGCCGCCCCCTCCGCCGCCGGCGCCCTTGAGCGCTTCGAGGGCCTCCTCGGCGCCGCGCAGCCGCTGCTGTGCCGACGGGGAGTCCACGACGGCCAGCACCTGCCCCGCCGTCACGGTGTCGCCGGGGCGCACGGCCAGGGAGGCGAGGGTGCCGTCGGCGGCCGCGGTCAGCGTCGCCGCGGCCCGCGCGGTGACGGTGGCGGGGGCGTCGACGACCTCGACGACGTCGCCGCGACCGGCGGTGCCGAGCCCGATGCCGTCGTCCTCGTCGGAGCACGACGCGCCGGTGAGCGAGAAGACGGTCAGGACGGCGACGAGCAGCTGAACACGCGGGGGGACGCGATTCACGCCCGTAAGTCTGCCACGGGCTTTCAGGCGTGATTGCGGACGTACTTGACGCAGTCGGTGGCGACGTCGTCCCACGACACGCCGTACGCCTTGGGGGCGGCGTCCTGCAGCGCGACACCCTGCCTGGCGGCCAGGTCGAAGAACTCCAGCATCTTCGCCTCGCCGAAGCGCTCCACCATGCGGTTGACCGCCAGGTACGCGACGCCGTACCGGCCGCTGACGTCGGCGGACGTGGTGCCCTCGGGCGGGTCGTCCATCGCGATCTCGTTCTGCCAGCGGCCGCTCTGCACGTACTTGCGCACCGACGCGACGTCGTCGAACCGGCCGCCGAGGCCCTGCACCCGCACGTACTCGGCGATGCCCTCGACGAGCCACCACGTCTGGTCGTAGGCGCGCGACACCTTCGACAGGGTCACCACGTGCGTGAACTCGTGCCGCAGCACGTCCAGGGTCTCCTTCACGTCGACCCGGTTGGCGTTGAGCACGATCTCGGTGGCCTCGGCGGTCAGCGGCAGCGCGAAGCCGGCGACCCAGCTCTCCTGCCTGATGCCGTACCAGGTGGACCACTCCTCCGGCCCGGCCAGGTAGACGACGTACCGCGACGGCGGCGAGGTCCACTTCGAGTAGCGGTCGGACAGTTCGGCGGCCTTCTCGGCGGCGTTGAGCATGGTGGTGAGGCGCGAGGCGTACTTCGGGGTGGTCGCCATGATGACCCGCTTGCCGACGGCAACCTTGAGCTCGCTGCGCTCGAACGGCCGCGGGCCGAGGTCCTCGGCGGTGCCGAACTCGAGCAGCTTCACGCCGGCGGCGGTGACGCTCCACTTCGTCTTCGTCTCGAGGTTCATCGGGTCGCAGGTGGTGACGACGTAGCAGTACCGGACGTAGACGATCACGTCGGCCGTGTTGTCGCCGGCGACCTCGACCTTGTCCAGGACGCTCGGCTCCCACAGCTTCACCTGCAGCTGGCGCAGCGAGTTGAAGCGTCTGGTGAGCTCGTCGCGCAGCGCCGCCGCGGACGGGTCGACGGCCGCGACGAACCCGGCGGAGTCGCCGTTGAGCAGCGCGGTGCCCTGGTCGGTGAGCGCCTGCTTGATCTTGCCGTCGACGGACGCGGGTGGCGGCGTCTTCGGGGTGCCGCTGGCGCCGGGCCGGCCGTTCGCCTGGCCGGGGCTCTTCCCGGCCGGGTCGACGCTCTGCGCGCTGCCGGCGGTCCGCTCCCGGCGCACCGTATCGAACGCGATCGCCGCGGGCGGCGTGACGAGCACCAGCGCGAGCGCGACGAGCAGTGCCATCCGCAGCCCGGTGAGCTTCCCGCGCCGCGGTGGCTCCGGTTGGTATGGGTGTCCGGTGTACGCCTGGGGGTGGCCGCCGGCGTGCGGCAGGAACATCTGCGGACCGGCCTGCGACGGCACACCGAGGTGCGGCCCGTGCTCCTGCGGCCGGTGCTGCTGCGGTACGAACGGGAACTGGCCGCTCGGATGCGCCCCGGCCGGCGACGGTCCCGCCTGCCGCGGCACGACCGGAAACTGCTCCGTCGGCGCCTGGCCCGGCGGCGGCCCGACGGGGAACTGCCCCGTCGGCTGGCCCGACCGCGGCACGACGGGGAACTGCCCGGTGGGGCGCTGGACTCCCGGCGGCGGCACGACGGGGAACTGGCCGCTCGGGTGCGACCCCGCCGGTGACGGCCCCGCCTGGTGGGGCACGAACGGGTGCGGGCCGGCCTGGGGCGGCACCACCGGGAACTGGCCGGTCGGGTGCTGGGCCGCGGGTGGCAGGGGCTCGCCGGGCATCGGCTGGCGCTGCGCCGGCGGCAGGCCGGTGGCCGGGCGCGGCTGGACGATCGGGTGCTGGCCGGTGTTGCCCATCCGCGGCGGGAACGGTCCGGCCGGCGGCCACGGCGCCACCGGCTGCGCCGACGTCCGCGGCCGCTCCTCGGCCAGCGGCTGCGGCGACGGCGAGTCGGGCGCCACCCACATCGGGGCGGCGACGGGCTCGCCGATCAGCTCGGCCGCCGCCGGCTCGGGCGCCCACTCGGCGGCCGGTCGCGGGCGGGGCAGCGGCGGGCGGGCCGGCGCGTCGGACGGCGCGGGTTCCGGTGTGGTCCCCGGTCCCGTGCGGTGCGTCGCGTCGGCTTCATCCCCCTGCATCACTGCCGGAACGTACGCGACCCGGTCAAGCTGCCGCGTCGCCCGTACGGACGAGATGCTGAGTAAGCCCGTAACCTCCCGAGATGTCGGACTAGCCGCGCGAACTGACCGCCCGGGCGAGGAAGCCGAGGTTGGCGGGGCGTTCGGCGAGGCGCCGCATCATGTACGCATACCACTGCGTGCCGTACGGAAGGTAGACCCGCACGGTGTACCCGAGTCGGGCGAGGCGCAGCTGCTCGTCGGGGCGCACGCCGTACAACATCTGGATCTCGAACTCGTCGGGGTTGCGGTCGAACCACTTGGCCCGGTCCTCGCCGATGGCGACCAGTCGCGGGTCGTGCGTGGCGATCATCGGGTAGCCGGTGCCGGACATCAGGACGTTGAGGCAGCGCACGTACGACTTGTCGACCTCCAGCCGGGACTGGTAGGCGACCGACTCGGGCTCCTTGTAGGCGCCCTTGCAGAGCCGGACCCGCGAGCCGGTGACGGCGAGCTCGCGGCAGTCGGCCTCGGTGCGGCGCAGGTACGACTGGACGACGGCCCCGGTGGTGGGGAACTCGGCGCGCAGCCGGCCGAGGACCTCCAGGGTCGAGTCGGTGGTGGTGTGGTCCTCGGCGTCGAGGGTGACGGTGGTCCCGGCCTCGCTCGCCTTGGCGCAGATCGCGCGGGCGTGCTCGTAGGCGACCTTCTCGTCGAAGACCTGGCCGAGGGCGGAGAGCTTCAGGCTCACCTCGGCGGCGGGGGTCAGCTCGGCGGCGTGCAGGGCGTCGAGCAGCTTCAGGTATTCCTCCCGGGTCGCCTCGGCCTGCTGGGGATTGGTGGTGTCCTCTCCCAGGTGGTCGATGGTGACGGCAAGTCCGGCGGCGACGAGCTCGCGGGTGCGTTGTAACGCGTCCTCCACGTGCTCTCCGGCGATGAACCGGCGCACGATGCTGCGGCTGACCGGGGCGGTTTCAACGATCCGCTCGACCCGATGTGAGCGGGCGGCGGCGAGGATGACCGATCTGAGCATGTGCCGAGCGTAGACAGAACCGCCCGACTCCGGTGACGCCTGGTCGCCAGTGTGGCATTTCTTGACTACCTTGGTCGGGTGGACTTCGACGCGTATGCGCGGACCGCCGTCGACATCGTCAACGCGCCGCTCGAAAGCATGCAGGATCTCGCCGCCCTGTTCGGCGAGGACAGTTGGCAGACCGCCGAGGCGACGGAGCGCGATCTGATCGCGTTCCGGCGTGCCCGGAAGCGGCTGCGGGAGGTGTTCGAGCACGGATCGTCCGGCCGGGACGTCGCGGCGGTCGCCGAGCTCAACGCGCTGCTGGAGGTTTATCCCATGCAGCCGCGCATCTCCGGTCACGACACCCATGACTGGCACATGCACGTCACCGGTCGCGGGTCCTCGGTCAGCTCGGAGCTGCTCGCCGGCGCGGCGTGGGGCCTGGCGGTGTGGCTGTGCGAGCACGGCAGCTCCAGGTTCGGCGTCTGTGCGGACGAGCGCTGCGGCAACGTCTACCTGGACACGTCGTCCAACTGCTGCCGGCGGTTCTGCTCGGAGCGGTGTGCGACCAGGTCGCACGTCGCGGCACACCGGGCCCGCAAGCGTGCCGCCGAAACGGGCGCCACACTCGCACCGTCGCAGGTAGGGTGGGCGAGGCCGATCGGGCGGTCGTGACCGCGTAACTGCGCGAAACGGCCACACGCGCCGCCGACTTCGGCATATCTTGCGTGTTGTGGTTCGCTTCACCGCGTGCCCGACCAATCCGATTTAACGGGTAAAGTCGGACACGCGGGTAGGGCGATGTTGGGTCGTGGCACCAGTTCGCGGCGCTCGACACCGGGGTCCCGCACCGGATCACGACGCCCTACGAAGGAGAAACAGCACCATGGCACAGGGAACCGTGAAGTGGTTCAACGCTGAAAAGGGCTTCGGCTTCATCAGTGTCGACGGCGGCAACGACGTCTTCGTCCACTTCTCCGCCATCGCCGAGGACGGCTACCGCAGCCTCGACGAGAACCAGCGCGTCGAGTTCGAGATCAAGCAGGGTCCGAAAGGCCCTCAGGCCGAATCCGTCCGCAAGCTCTGACCGGCGACTTCACGGCCCGGCGCGCGTTGGCGTGCCGGGCTTTTTCCTGCCCGTCGACGCGGCCCCGCCCAACCCCCTCGGCCGGCGATTGCCGGCTCCCCACCGGACAAATACGAAAAGTCGGATAAGTCTGGCGCTTGCGCCGGACTTATCCGGGGGGAGCGGGGGTCGGACTTATCCGGGGGAAGCGGGGGTCGGGCTTGTTACACCTTGCTCGGTTCGGCGGTCGGGGTGGTGGCCAGGTGCCTGCGGGCGAAGTGCAGGGACTCCGCCAGGTCCGCCTCGCGGTCGGCGCGGCTGCTCGCCTTGCGGGTGCCGACCTCGACCGCGACCGACCCGGTGAACCCGCGCCGCTCCAGCGACCCCAGCAGCTGCGCGCACGGCTGGGTGCCCCGGCCGGGCACCAGGTGCTCGTCGCGGCCCTTGCCGGTGCCGTCGCCGAGGTGCACGTGGGCCAGCCCCGCGCCCATCGTGTCAGCGAGCCCGATCGCGTCGGTCCGGGAGGCCGCGCAGTGCGAGAGGTCGAGGGTGTACGCGTCGAAGCCGGTGATCGTCGGGTCCCAGCCCGGCGCGTACGGGACGAACTCCCGCCCGACGCCCCGCAGCGGGAACATGTTCTCCACTGCGAACCGGATGCCCGGGAACGCCTTGCCGAGCTTGGCCAGGCCGCTGCTGAAGGTCCGCGCGTAGTCGCGCTGCCAGGCGAACGGCGGGTGCACCACCACGACCGGCGCGCCGAGCGTGTCGGCGAGCACCGCGGCCCGCCGCAGCCGCTCCCACGGGTCGGGGCTCCACACCCGCTGGGTCACCATCAGGCACGGCGCGTGCACCGAGCCGACCGGCACGCCGTAGTGCTTCGACAGACCGGCGAGCGCGCCCGCGTCCTGGCTCACCGCGTCGGACCAGACCATCACCTCGACGCCGTCATACCCGACGGCGGCCGCCATCTCGAACCCGGCCGCGGTCGGCTCGGGGAAGACGGACGACGTGGACAGCAGCACCGGCACTCGATGACTCACTCCCCCAGGCTAGCCCCAGCCGGGTAGCGTCTCCTGTCGATCAACTCGACTCCAGCACTTCCAGCCGGCGAAGAATCACCCCTTCGCGCAGCGCCCAGGGACAGATCTCGACCTCGTCGATCCCGAGGGTGCGCATCGTGACCTCGGCGACGACCGCGCCGGCGAGGATCTGGTGGGCGCGGCCCGGGCTGACCCCGTCGATCTCGGCCAGGGCCGCCGACGGCATCCTGCGGATGAACGACAGCACCTGGTGCAGCCCCACCCTGGTCAGCTTCCGCGGCGCCCGCGGCCCCGCGGACGACGGCGCGGCGCCGGCCAGGCGGGCCAGGGTCCGGAACGTCTTCGAGGTCGCCACCGGCCGGTCCCAGCCGGCCTCCATCAGCCGCTTCGCCGGCCTGGCGATCTCGGCCTCGGCGTATTCGCACAGCGCCTCGACGGAGGCCCTGGCCGGCGGGTCGCCGTCGAGGCGCTCGCGGGTCAGCCGTCCCGCGCCGAGCGGCACGGACAGCGCCACGTCGGGCTCCTCGTCGATGCCGGTCGCCAGCTCCAGCGAGCCGCCGCCGATGTCCATGACCAGCAGCCGCCCCGCCGACCAGCCGAACCAGCGGCGCACCGCCAGGAAGGTCATGATCGCCTCGGCCTCGCCGGACAGGACCTGCAGGTCGACGCCCGTCTCCTCGCGGACCCGCCGCAGGACCCGCGCGGAGTTCTTCGCGTCCCGCACCGCCGACGTCGCGAACGCCAGAAGGTCGTCGGTCTCCAGGGCGGACGCCGCGTCGCGGGCCTCGGCGCACGCCGCCACCAGGCTGTCGGCGCCGGCCCTGGTCAGCTCCCCGTTGGTCCCGATCTTCTCGGCGAGCCGCAGCTCCGCCTTCTGCGAGTGCGCGGGCCACGGATGGGCGCCATGGTGCGCGTCGACCACCAGCAGGTGGACCGTGTTCGAGCCGACATCCAGCACACCGAGCCGCATCCCTTCACCGTAATGCCGCGACGGGACGCGTACCCTTCACCAAATGGAGATTCACGTCGCGGTCGACGGCACCGGCGAGCCAGAGACGCCGCGCGACCTCGAGGTCGATCTCGACTTCCCGCGGGAGTTCCTCGAGTTCACCGACCCCGCGGACGCCGACCACCTCGTGCGCGCCGACCTCACCTGGCTGCTGTCCAACTGGACCTGCGTCTACGGGCAGGGCTGCCACGGCATCATCGAGGGCAAGGCCGAGGAGGGCTGCTGCTCGCACGGCGCGTTCTTCACCGACGACGACGACGAGAAGCGGGTCCGCGCCGCCGCGAAGCGCCTCACCCCGGAGCACTGGCAGCACTACCGCCGCGGCTTCAAGAACTACACCGAATGGGACACCATCGACGGCGAGTCGAAGGCCCTGCGCACCGCGACCCGCCCCGGCGCCGGCTGCGTCTTCCAGAACGACACCGACTTCGCCGGCGGTGGCGGCTGCGCCCTGCACGGCCAGGCCCTCCGCGACGGCGTGCACCCGCTGGAGTACAAGCCCGACGTGTGCTGGCAGCTGCCCGTGCGGCGGGACCAGGACTGGCGCAAGCGCCCCGACGGCACCAAGGTCCTCGTCTCGACCCTCGGCGAGTTCGACCGCCGCGGCTGGGGCGAGGGCGGCCACGACCTGCACTGGTGGTGCACGTCCTCCCCCGAGGCGCACGTCGGCGCGAAGCGGCTTTACCAGGAGTACGAGGCGGAGCTCGTCGCCCTCATCGGCCGCGCCGCCTACGCGAAGCTCGCCGAGCTGTGCGCGGAGCGCGCCCGGCAGGGCATGGTCGCTCCGCACCCGGCGACGACGGTCGCCCTGACCCTCCTGCCGACCCGCAAGTCCTGACCTCAGCCACAGGGCCGGGACCAGCGGCCGGGGCTCAGTCGTCGTCGGAGCTGGACTCCGAGCGGGTGCGGCGGGACCTCGCGAAGAGGGAGTAGCCCACGGCGGTCATGGACAGCCCGATGAGGATGCTGGGGACGGCCGCGGCCCAGCCCGTGCGGGCGATGGCGGTCCAGGTCGAGCTGATCGCGAGGATCATGCCGACCAGCATCATGAGCGTCCCGGCGGGGCCGGAGTTGAAGCTGCGCACCCCAGGAAACGCTACGGGTCGCGGGGTGTCCGGTGTGTGACAACGCCCGAACCCGGCGGCCGAACGGGCCCGCGGTGCAATAGGTTCATCCGGTGACCGAAGAGATCTTCCCCGGGGTTGAGCTGGGTGAGGGCACCGTGGTGGAGCCAGGTGCGCGGATCGGGGTGCCGCCGCGCGGCGCGGCACCCGGCGAACTGCCGACGATCATCGGGCCGGGGAGCCGGATCAGGTCCGGGACGGTGATCTACGCCGGGGCGCGGATCGGGGCCCGGTTCCAGTCCGGGCACGGCGCGATGATCCGGGAGAACAACGTCATCGGCGACGGCTGCTCGGTGGGCACCAACGCGGTGCTGGAGCCGGGCAACCGGATCGGCGACGGCAGCCGGGTCCACTCGCACTGCTTCCTGGAGAACGTGACGCTCGGCCGCCGGGTGTTCCTCGGCCCGGGCGTGGTCTTCACCGACGACCCGCACCCGCCGTGCCCGCGCTACGACGAGTGCGTCGGCGGGGCCACGGTCGAGGACGACGCCTCGATCGGCGGCAACGCGACGATCCTGCCCGGTGTCCGGATCGGGGCCCGGGCGCTGGTCGGCGCCGGGTCGGTGGTGACCCGGGACGTGGCTCCGGACACCGTGGTCGCGGGCAGCCCGGCCCGCGAGAAGCGCAAGACGTCGGAGCTGGTCTGCGCCCCCGGCCACTTCGCGAAGCCGTACGAGTGGCGCGAGGCACTGGACTCGTAGCACCCCGGCACTCAAGTCGGCGGCCGATCGGCCGAACGTGTAATCGTGACCCTGCCCGCGATCAACGCTCTGGTCGACGTGGTGCTGATGGACGGCGAGGCCTATCAGTCCCGCGTCGAGGACGTGACCGGCAAGCGGCTGACCGTCGCCGCGCCGTTCGGCGTCAACGGCGCCGACATGCCGAAGCTCGGCACCTCCGTCGAGCTGGCGTGGGTGGCGGGCGACCGGCGGCAGGCCGTCGACGTCCGGCTGGTCGAGCTGAGCAAGGAGCAGCCGCCGCGCTGGAGCCTGGAGGCCGTCAGCTCGGTGCGGCTGCAGACCCGGCGCAACTACGTGCGCGGCGGGGGCGGCGAGAACGTCGAGGTCGGCAAGGACGGCACCGTGTTCCGCGGGCGGGTCATCGACCTGTCCGAGGGCGGCGTGCGGTGCCGCCTGCACGAGGACCGCTTCGAGCGCGACGACCGGGTCGACCTGCGGATCGCGCTCGACGACGAGACGATCGCGATCCGCGGCACGGTGCTCTTCGTCCGCCGCGACCCGGAGAACGACGCGTTCGACGTCATCATCACGTACGAGACGTCCGAGAACATGGGACGGGCGATCCGCGGCTACGTCCTGCGCCGCGAGATGGAGGAGCGCCGCCGGGCCCGCGAGTCCGTCGCGAACGCCGGGTGAGCCGGGCCCGGCAGCTTCCTACGGCTCGAACTTGTAGCCGAGGCCGCGCACGGTGACGATGAAGCGCGGCGCCGACGGCTCCGGCTCGATCTTCGAGCGCAGCCGCTTGACGTGCACGTCGAGCGTCTTCGTGTCGCCGACGTAGTCGGCGCCCCAGACCCGGTCGATCAGCTGGCCGCGGGTGAGCACCCGGCCGGCGTTGCGCAGCAGCAGCTCGAGCAGCTCGAACTCCTTCAGCGGCAGCTGGACCGCGTCGCCGGCGACGGTGACGACATGCCGGTCGACGTCCATACGGACCGGGCCCGCGGACAGCGTCGGCGGGGCCAGCTCGCCGACCGTGTCGACCTGCCGGCGCAGCACGGCGCGGATGCGGGCGACCAGCTCGCGGGGCGAGTACGGCTTCGTGACGTAGTCGTCGGCGCCGATCTCCAGGCCGACCACCTTGTCGATCTCACTGTCCCGGGCCGTGATCATGATGATCGGCACGTTGGACTTGGTCCGCATCTGGCGGCAGACCTCGGTGCCCGACATCTCCGGCAGCATCAGGTCGAGCAGAACGATGTCCGCTCCAGTGCGGTCGAACTCCGTGAGGGCCTCGGTGCCGGTCGCCGCGATGGAGACCTCGAAACCTTCCCTGCGGAGCATGTACGACAACGGGTCCGAAATGGACTCTTCGTCCTCGACCACGAGTACGCGCGCCAACGTGCTGTCCTTTCGTAGTTGCCGGGGAGCCGCACTGCGCTGCGAACCGCGGGTCTGATGTTGCGATTGGGTCACAATCATGGGGTGCCTCCGATCTCAACGGACGGCGGTAGCGCCAGCGCGGCATCTGTCGGACGCGCGGGAAGCCGCAAGGTGAACGTCGAGCCAACTCCGACCGTGCTGACCACGTCAACCCGGCCGCCGTGGTTGGTCGCGATGTGCTTGACGATCGCCAGGCCGAGGCCGGTGCCACCGGTCGCGCGGGACCGGGCCCGGTCGGCCCGGAAGAAGCGCTCGAAGATCCGGTCGATGTCACGCGGCTCGATGCCGATGCCCTGGTCCTCGACCGCGATCTCGACGTAGCTGGTGTCGGCGTCCGTCAGGACCCGGGTCGACAGGCTGACCGTGGTGTTCTCCGGGGAGTAGGCGATCGCGTTCTCCACCAGGTTCACCACGGCGGTGACGAGCTGGTTCTCGTTGCCGTAGACGGTCAGCCCGCGGGTGCCGCTCGACGCGACCTCGATGTGCTTCGCGGAGCCGGGCGTCTTCGTCCGGTCCAGCACCTCGGCGACGATCTTGTCGACCTCGACGGGCTCCGGCTCCGGCAGGGGCTCGGCGCCCTGCAGGCGCGACAGCTCCAGCAGCTCGGAGACGAGCCGGCCGAGCCGGGCCGACTCGTGCTTGATCCGCTCCGCGAACCGGATCGCGGCCGCCGGGTCCTTGTCGGTGGCGTCCAGCAGCGCCTCGGCGAGCAGCTGCAGGGCGCCGACCGGGGTCTTGAGCTCGTGGCTGACGTTGGCGACGAAGTCGCGCCGGACCCGGGCGACCCGGTGCGCCTCGGTGACGTCGGTCGCCTCGATCGCGACCCGGCCGCCGTCCAGCGCCACCGCCCGCACGTTGACGCCGAGCGGGTCGCCGTGGGTGAGGCGGGGCAGGTCGAGCTCGACGACGCGGGTCACCCCGTTGCGCCGGACCTGGGTGGCGAGGCTGCGCACGATGGTGTGCGCCTCCTCCGCCGCGCCCTGGCGCTGCCGGACCAGGCCCATCTCGCGGGCAGCCGCGTTGATCAGCACAGGCTGGTCGGTGTCGTCGAGCACGACGACACCGACCAGGAGGGCGTCGAGGATCTCGGTCATGGCCGAGCCCATCGCCGCGCTGTCGGCCTTCGACTGCCGGAACTTCCAATCCACGACCCGATGGTAGGAGGTCGCTTACCCGACGGACGGTGGTCCAGGGCACGAAACGGGCTCACATCACCCAGTGTTCACTCTCGCGCGGGATGAAGTTCACCGGATGCGCCGGTGCGGGACCTACCGTGAGGGACACCACGATAGGAGAACCATGCGCGACGAATACCGTGCCGACCTGCTGCAGGTCAACCGTCTACTGGTTTCGATGGCGGACGCCGTCCGCAGCGCGATGATCCGTGCCACGAAGGCGCTGCTCACCGCCGACCAGACCGACGCCGAGGAGGTCGTGGCCCGCGACGCGGAGGTCAATGCCCTCTACCGGCTCGTCGAGGACAAGGTCTACGACCTCTGCGCCCGCCAGGCGCCGGTCGCCTCCGACCTGCGGGTCGTGCTGACCGCGCTGCACCTCGCGGCGGACCTCGAGCGCATGGGCGACCTCGCCGACCACGTCGCGAAGACGGCGCTGCGCCGGCTGCCCGAGGTGGCGGTGCCGGAGCCGCTGATCGCGACGTTCGAGGAGATGGGCACGGTCGCCGACCGGATCGCCGGCAAGATCTCCCGCGCGATCTCCAACCTCGACGTGGTCGCCGCCGGCCAGCTGGACCGCGACGACGACGAGATGGACCGGCTGCACACCAGCCTGTTCGAGACGATGTTCGGCCCGAAGTGGACCGAGAGCACGCAGGCCGCGGTCGACACCGCGCTGCTCGGCCGCTTCTACGAGCGCTACGCCGACCACGCCGTCAACGCCGGCCGTCACGTCGTGTTCCTCGTCACGGGCGAGTCGTTCGACTCCACGCAAGGCTGAGACCCGCGAGACGAGGGGGCCGCTTCCGCGGCCCCCTCGTTCTGTATGTGAGCGGTTACCGGCCCTGGTTGGCGACCGCGGCCGCGGCCTCCTTGGCCGCCTCCGGGTCCAGGTAGGTGCCGCCGGCCGTGACCGGCCGCAGCGCCGCGTCGAGGTCGTAGCGCAGCGGGATGCCGGTCGGGATGTTGAGCTTGGCGATGGCCTCGTCGGAGATGCCGTCGAGGTGCTTCACCAGGGCGCGCAGCGAGTTGCCGTGCGCCGCGACCAGCACGGTGTGGCCGGCGAGCAGCTGCGGCACGATCTGGTCGTACCAGTACGGCAGCATGCGCTGCACGACGTCCTTGAGGCACTCGGTGCTCGGACGGATGTCCGGCGTCAGGTTCGCGTAGCGCGGGTCGGCGGCCTGCGACCATTCGTCGTCGTCGGCGATCGGCGGCGGCGGCACGTCGTACGAGCGGCGCCAGAGCATGAACTGCTCCTCGCCGAACTCCTCGAGCGTCTGCTTCTTGTTCTTGCCCTGCAGGGCACCGTAGTGCCGCTCGTTGAGCCGCCAGCTGCGCTGGACCGGGATCCAGTGCCGGTCGGCGGCGTGCAGGGCGATCTCGCTGGTGCGGATGGCACGGCGCAGCACTGACGTGTGCACCACATCCGGCAGCAGACCGGACTCACGGAGCAGCTCGCCGCCCCTGCGGGCCTCGGCCTCTCCTTGGGCGCTGAGGTCCACGTCGACCCAGCCGGTGAACAGGTTCTTCGCGTTCCACTCGCTCTCACCGTGCCGCAAGAGCACCAGTGTCCCGACTTCACTCATGCCGCAATCTTCCCGCACTGAATCACTTCGACAGCACCGGACCTCCAATGTAAGGATGCGGGCGTGCCGCGCAGCTTACAAAAACGGTTACCGTCCCAGTTCTGGGTCGTCTGGACCGCCACCCTGATCAACCGCGCCGGCGGGTTCGTCGGCATCTTCCTGACGATCTACCTGACGACGGAGCGCGGGTTCAGCGAGTCCACGGCCGGGTTCGTCCTCGGGCTCTACGGGCTCGGCGGCGCGATCGGCGTCACCGGCGCCGGCCACCTGACCGACAGGTGGGGGCGGCGGCCGACGGTCCTGCTGGCGATGGGCTCCGCGTCGGTGCTCATGGTGGTCCTGGGGCTGGCGCACAGCCGGCCCGCGATCATGGCCGGCGCGCTCGCGCTGGGGATCGCTGCCGAGGGCGCCCGCCCGCCGCTCGGCGCGATGATCGCCGACCTGGTGCCGGCCTCCGACCGCGGCCGGGCCTTCTCCGTCTACTTCTGGGCGATCAACCTCGGCTTCGCGACCGCGGCGATCCTCGCCGGGTTCGCCGCCGGCAGCGGCTACCTGACGCTGTTCCTCGCCGACGCCGCCACGACCGCCGCCGCGGCGGTCCTCATCGCGGTGCGGATCCGCGAGACGAGGCCCGCGACGACGCCGACGACCGAGCAGCGGTCCGGCCTGGGCACGCTCGGCCGCGACCGGGTGTTCCTCGGGTTCGTCGTGTGCAACCTGCTCATCGCGCTCCTGCTGCTCCAGCACATGGCGATGCTGCCGATCGCGATGATCGACGACGGGCTGAGCCCGCGCACGTTCGGCGTGGTGATCGCGCTCAACGGCGTCCTCATCGTGCTCGGCCAGCCGCTCGTCACCCGCCTGCTCGCCACCCGCCGCGAGGCGCTCGTCGCGCCGGTCGCCGCCGTGGTCATGGGGGTCGGCTTCGGCCTCACCGCGCTCGCGCACACACCCGTCTGGTACGGCGCGACCGTGCTGCTCTGGACGGTCGGCGAGATGCTCAACGCTCCGTCGAACGCCGCGCTGCTGGCCGGGCTGTCACCGGTCGACATGCGGGGCCGCTACCAGGGCGCGTACGGGCTGTCGTGGCAGGCGGCGTCGTTCCTGGCGCCGACGCTCGGCGGCGCGGTCCGCGAGCTGGCCGGCAACACCGCGCTGTGGCTGGGCTGCCTCGGGCTGGGCCTGGCCGCCGGGGCGTGGAGCCTGCTCGCCGCGCCCGCCCGGGAGCGCAGAGTGGCCGAGGTCACCGCCGCCGCGGAGGCGCCGGCCGAGTTGGCTAAGATCTAACTGTAAAGATCGTTAACAATTCTGGAGCAATCGTGCGGGTGTGGTACCGGTCCACGATCGGTGGTCTGCCGAGGATGTACTGGTACCTCTGGACCGGCATGCTCATCAACCGCGTCGGCGGGTTCGTCGCGCTGGTGCTCTCGCTGTACCTCACCGCCGACCGCGGCCTGAAGCCCGGCGCCGCGGGGCTGGTCGTCGGCCTCTACGGCATCGGCGGGATCGCCGGCGTCCTGCTCGGCGGCGTGCTCGCCGACCGGTGGGGGCGCCGGCCGACGCTCCTGCTGGCCCACTTCGGCGCGGCGGCGTTCGTCGGCGGGCTGGCCCTGACCCGGGACATCCCCGCGATCGCCGCCCTGGCCGCGCTGCTCGGGCTCATGCACTCCATGCCGGGCCCCGCGTTCGTCGCGGCGATCGTCGACGTGGTCCCCGCCGCCGACCGCAACCGCGGGTTCAACCTGCAGTTCTGGGCGATGAATCTGGGCATGGCCGCGGCGTCCTTCATCGCCGGCGCGCTCGCCGAGGTCAGCTTCCCGCTGCTGTTCACCGTCGACGCCGCCGGCACGCTGGTCACCGCCGTGCTGCTGCTGTGGAAGGTCCACGAGACCAGGCCCGCGGCGCGGACGGCCGGCGGGCCCGCCAAGGGCGGGCTGCACACGGCGCTGACCGACCGGGCCTACCTGGCGTTCGTCGGGCTGAGCCTGCTGCTGGCCGTCGTCACCATGCAGAGCTCGACGATCCTGCCCCTCGCGATCGACGCCGACGGGCTGCGGCCGACCGTGTACGGCTCGGTCGTCGCCTACGCCGGCCTGCTCATCGTCGCCGGGCAGCTCTTCGTGCCGAAGCTCATCGACCGCTGGCGCAAGGGCACCACGCTCGCCGTCGCCAACGTGTTCCTCGGGCTCGGCTTCAGCTGCGTCGCGCTCGCCTCCGGCGTGCCCGGCTACCTCGTCGCGGCGACCATCTGGACGATCGGCTCGATGCTCGCCGCGCCGCCGAACGCGGCCGTCATCGCGGAGCTGTCGCCGGAGGCACTGCGCGGGCGGTACCAGAGCGTCTTCTACCTGATCTTCCCGGCGGCGAGCTTCATCGCGCCCGCGGCCGGCGGCGTGAGCCTGGAGTTCCTCGGCGACTGGCACTGGGTGATCTGCGGCGGGCTCGGTGCGCTCGCCGCCGCCGGTCACCTGCTGATCCAGCCGGCCCGGGAGCGCCGGGTCGCTCAGGCCGAGAAGGAGCGTTTAGCGGTGCCGGTAGCGGGGTAGACGCCGCCCTTCGACGTGACAGGGGGCGAAGTGGATGGTTTGACGGCGAAGCTCGAGGCGCCGGACCCCGGCACGGTCGTCATCCGGCTCGACGGGGAGCTCGACCTCGCCACCCGCGACCACCTTTCCGAAGCGGTGCGGGCGGTGCTGCCCGTCTTCCGGCCGGGGGCGCTGGTGGTGGACCTGGCCGGCGTGACGGTGCTCGACTCCGCCGGGATCGGCGCGCTGGTCGGCTGCTGGAAGCTCGCCAAGGAGACCGGCTGCACGCTGAGCCTGCGCAACCCGCGCCCCCTCGCCTACGCGCAGCTGCGGCTGACCGGCCTGCTGCCCGTCTTCGCGCTCAGCTAGAGCGTCCCGTCGTACCTGGCGGCGCCGCTGACGGTGGCGTCGGCGCGGAGCCGGCCCTTCGCGGCGCCGTCGCCGTAGAGGGTGTACCGCAGGAAGTCGAGCATCGTCCTGGACACGGCCTGGTTGGCCGGTGCCGAGCCGAACAGCCCGCCGCCGTGGTCGCCGCCCAGCAGCGTCAGGAACGCCTTGGGCCAGCCGCAGCCGTCGTACAGGCCGCGGCCGCTGCTGTAGGGGACGGTGCCGTCGGCGTCGCCGTGGATGAACAGCACCGGCGTGGCGGCGCCGCTGAACTTCCCGCCCATGCCGCCGCCGGAGACGATGATGCCGCCCTTGAGCCGGGCGTCACGGCCCGAGCCGGACAGCATGCCGGCGGTCGTGTAGCCGCCCGCCGAGTGGCCGCCCGCGGCGACCCGGCCGGTCTCGATGTGGCCGGCGAGCGCGGCGCCGGCCTTCGTGTCGAGCTTGAGCACCTCGGTGATCACGGCGGACGCGTCGGCGGGCTGGTTGCCCATGTCGTTCTGGTTGAACGGGTTCGCCGCGGAGTTGGTGAACGGGTAGGCCGGCGCCGCGACGACGAACCCGGCGGCGGCGATCTTCGCGGTCACGCCCTGGTAGCCCTCCGGCGAGCCGTGCAGGCCGTGGCTCCACAGGACCAGGGGGAACCTGCCCGCGGCGACGGCCGCGTTGCTCTTCGGCGAGCCGCCGGCCGCCCCGGTCGCCGGGTAGAAGACCAGGGTGCGCAGCGTGCGGCCGGCGCGGCTGAACGTGAACTGGCTGACCCCGACGGCGAACGTCTGGGTGGGCGCCTTCACGGCGGGCGGCGCGGCGCTCTTCGAGGCGGCGGCCGACGCGGACCCGGAGGGCGCGGCCCCGGCGGCGGCCAGGGCGGCGACGGCGTCCCCGCTCGCGGCATCCTCGCCCGCGTTCACGCCCGCGGATACGGACATTTCCGGATTCGCGGATGCGTCGGTCTTCGCGCCGCAGCCGGCCAACGTGACGACGAGCAAGAGACCGGCGAGAGCACCGCGCATCCGCATGCGAGAGAAACTACGGCTCTGCGACTTTGTGCGTCTTTACGCCGGACTTAAGTTTGGGGTCGATGCCCCGTCCTGGAAGCTCGTGCCGGCGGCAGCGGGTGGCGTGCACCCCCAGTCCACGACCACCCGCTCTGCTGCGGTCTTTCGACCGCGCGGTGCCGCCGGTTGCAGTGGTCGCCCCGCCCGGACAGACCACTGCGAGTGGGCCCGTGAAGGCCCAGAAACACCCCCGTCGCTCCCCAACTTCAGGAATCGCCGGTATCCGTGATTGACGGTACGCGGCGAGGAATTGCAGCGACAAGTAACGGGACTGTCGGCTCCCTCACACACTTGAAATAATTGAAATCAATCGAAGTGCTGGAAGCCCGGCCACAGGTCGGCCCAGGTGCCCCTCAGGCCCCGGCACACGAAGACGCGAGCTGTTTGCTCTTCGTTCTCCACGCCGTAACCATTGTCCAGATTCGCCTTGAACTCGCATGATACGAACGCCGGCGAGCGGCTCGGGTCACCCTGCGTCACGAGCACGACGACGGTCGCGGACTCCGGCGGCGGGCCGAGCCGGTGCAGCTCGTTCTGTCCACTGTAGACATCCGGCAGGCCGAGGGCCCTGCCGTAGCGGTCCAGGGCGCCGGCCTCGCCGTAGTTGCCGGTCAGGAGCACCGTGTTCGGCTTGTCCTGCGCCGGGAGGGCCTCGTACACGTCGGCGACCTGCCGCACGTACCGGCGCCAGCCGACCTGGTCGGAGATGCCCTGGTTGATCGCGGGGATCGGCGTCCCGCCCACGACGCCGACCGGCAACACCGGCAGCGACATCAGGATCGCGAAGCCCACGTTGACCGCGGCGCCGGCGACCAGGATCCAGCGGCGGGTCACGCGCCGCGCGACGGGCACGGCGCCGATCGCGAACAGAGCCGACAGCAGCCCGACCGTGTAGTACGGCTGGCCGGCGATCACGAACAGGAGCACCAGCATCAGCGGGTACGCCACCCCGAGCGCCCGGATCGGGCGCAGCGCCGGGTTTCGCAGGAGCGTCACGATGCCGGCGATCCACACCGGCACGAAGAACGGGCCCAGCCACGCCAGCTGCAGCGGGATCAGGGTGATCCTGGCCTCGTCGCCCTTGTTCTCGGCCAGGGCCGCGGCCATGTCGAGCTGCGGGAAGCCGTTGGCGACCTGGTACAGCAGGTTGGGCAGCCCGACGACGAGCGCGACACCCGCGCCGGCCCACAGCCACGGCGACAGCAGGACCTTGCGCGGCCCGGCGACCAGCAGCCCCGCCGCGAACGTGAGCAGCAGCAGGATGACCAGGTGTTTGTTGTACAGCGCGAGCCCGGTGACCAGCCCGGCGGCCAGCCAGTACCGTGGCAGCTCCCGCAACGACGCCCGCATGACGCACAGGACGACCCCGAGCCAGACCAGCAGATCCGGCCCGGTGGTCAGGGTCAGGTGCGTGGACACCAGGGCGAACGTGGTCAGCGCGCCGGTGCCGGCGAGGGTCTGCGCGACCGCGCCGCCGCCGGCCTCGCGGGCGATGAGGGCGAGCAGGAAGACGGCGGCGGGCAGGAACAGCAGGCCGGGCAGCCGGATCGCCCAGACCGAGTCGCCGAACACCTCGGCGCACAGCCGGATCAGCAGCGGTGTGAACGGCGGCTGGTCGACGTAGCCCCAGCTCGGGTGGTTGCCGAGCATACGGAAGTACAGCTCGTCGCGGTGGTAGTCATAACGGTTGATCGTCAGCAGGAGCGCGACGGCGGCCGTGGCCGCCACCGCACCGACAGGTCTCCAAGCGAGCGGCGCCCGTTCGATCACCGGCTCAGAGTAGCTAGCTCGTGCGCTCCACGAAGGCCGTAAATGCCTTGAGATTGTCGAGGGGCTCGCCGCGCTTGACGCGCCACTCCCACTCGCGGCGGATCGCGGAGCCGAAGCCGATCTCCAGCATCGGGTCGAAGCTCTCATCGGCGTAGGTCAGCACCGCGCCGAGCAGCCGGTCGAGCTCCTCCTCGGTCACCGCGTGCAGCGGCAGCCGGCCCATCAGGTACACGTCACCGACCGTGTCGACGCTGAACGCGACGCCGTACATGCGCGAATTGCGCTGCAGGAGCCACTGCCACAGCTCCTCGCGGTTCTCGTCCGGGTGGCGCATCACGAACGCCTCGACGCGCAGCGTGTGCTCGCCGACGATGAGGTTGCAGTTGGTCTTCTGCTTGTGGGTGCCGGGCAGGACCGCCACGTAGGCGTTGTCGCCGGTCTTCTCCCAGGCGATCTCGCGCTCGTCGCAGACCCGCTCGATGAGCCGGCTCACCGTCTCTCTCATGACATCGCCGCCAGCAGCTCGGTGTCGCGGTGCGTGGTGAGGGCGTCGCGGTACGCGGCGAGCAGGCCGCTCGCGGTGTGGCTCCACGAGAACTCGCGGGCGTGCCGGACGGCGCCTTCCGAGAGCTCCCGGCGCCTCGCCGGGTGGGCCAGCAGGTCGCCGAGGACGGCGGCCCAGTCCTCCGGGCGGTGCGTGTCGACCAGCACCCCGGAGACCCCGTCACGGACGGCGGTCACCAGCCCGCCGACGGCCGCCGCGACGACCGGTGTGCCACACGCCTGCGCCTCGATCGCGACCAGACCGAACGACTCGTTGTAGCTCGGCACGGCGACCAGGTCGACGGCGCGGAACAGCTCGGCGAGGTCCTCGCGCGGCTGCGGGGCGAGGAACCGCACGCAGTCGGCGATGCCCAGCTCGGCGGCGAGGTCCATGAGCGCGGTCGGCCGGTCCAGGCCCGAGCCGCTGGGGCCGCCGCAGACGGCGACGACCAGCTTCGCGCCCAGCTCCGGGTCGCGGGCGCGCAGCTCGGCGGCGGCGCGCAGCAGCACGTCGGGCGCCTTCAGCGGCTGGATCCGCCCGACGAACGCGACCACCAGGGCGTCCTCGGGAAGGCCGAACTTCTGCCGGTTCCTGCCGTCGCCCGGGGTGCCCAGGGTGCCCGGGGTGCCCGGGGTGAAGGTCTCCAGGTCCACGCCGGGCGGCACCACGCTGACCCGGCGGGGGTCGGCGGCGTACAGCTCGATCAGGTCGGCGGCCTCGGCCGGGGTGTTGGCCACCAGGCCGTCGGCCGCGGCGACGACCTGCTCCTCGCCGATGACGCGGGCCATGGGCTCGGGCTTGTCGCCGTCGGCGAGCAGCTGGTTCTTCACCTTGGCGAGCGTGTGGGCGGTGTGCACCAGCGGGACGCCCCACCGGTCCTTCGCCAGCCAGCCGACCTGACCGGACAGCCAGTAGTGGGAGTGGACGAGGTCGTACCAACCGGGCGCCCGCGACGCCTCGGCGCGCAGGACCCCGTTGGTGAACGCGCACAGCTGCGCCGGCAGGTCCTCCTTGGCCAGGCCCTCGAACGGGCCGGCGATGACGTGCCGCACGAGCACGCCCGGCGCCATCTCCACCACCGGCGGCAGCTCGCTGCACGTCGCCCTGGTGAAGACCTCGACCTCGACGCCGGCCCGGGCCAGGCGCTCGGCGACCTCGACGATGTACACGTTCATGCCGCCGGCGTCGCCGGTGCCCGGCTGGTCGAGCGGGGACGTGTGCACGGACAGCGTCGCGACCCTCCGCGGGAGGGAGCGACGGGACTGCGGGGTGTGCCTGTGCAGCGAGTCGACCCGCGCCACGTCGGTGCTCCTTCATCTGTTGCCGGACGGTTACATCTTCCCAACCGTCCATGTTCCCTCGCGGGCGGCCGTCTACCCACCGTTGCGTTCATCACTGCGGTTCGCGGCGCATGCGGGAGGATGGTCGGCATGTCTTCTCCTGTTGCCGTTGTGACCGGCGCTTCCAGCGGTATCGGCGCAGCTACCGCGCGTCGTCTGGCCGCCGAGGGCTTCCACGTGGTGGCCGTGGCCCGGCGCGCCGAGCTGCTCTCCTCGGTGGTGGACTCGCTGCCGTCGGCGACCGCGGTTGTGGCCGACGTCACGTCGGATGCGGACATTGCACGACTTGTCGACACGGTCGCCGCACTGGGCGCGCCCGTGGAGCTGCTGGTCAACAACGCCGGCGGGGCCATCGGCGCGGAGACCGTCGAGGAGGCCGACCTCAGCGACTGGCAGTGGATGTTCGAGGTCAACGTGCTGGGCACGGTCCGGGTCACCAAGGCGCTCCTGCCGCTGCTGTCCGCCTCGGGCCGGGCGACGATCGTCGTGATCTCCTCCACGGCGGGTCTCATCGTGTACGAGGGCGGCGGCGGCTACACGGCGGCGAAGCACGCCCAGACGGCGGTCGCGGAGACCCTGCGGCTGGAGCTGAACGGCCGCCCGATCCGGGTCGTGGAGATCGATCCCGGCATGGTGAAGACCGACGAGTTCGCCCTCAAGCGGTTCGAGGGCGATTCGGAGAAGGCCGCCGCCGTCTACAAGGGCGTGGCGGACCCGCTGGTCGCCGAGGACATCGCCGACTGCGTCGCGTGGACCGCGACCCGGCCGCACCACGTCAACATCGACCGGCTCGTGGTCCGCCCGCTCGCCCAGGCCGCCCAGCACAAGGTGCACCGGGTGACGTGATGCGTGTCCTCGGCGCGATCACGCGCGGGACCACCAATCCCAACCGGCTGCGGCGGGTCGACAACTGGATCGCGGTGACGCTCGGCCCGGTGCTGGCCCGCGCCGACGCGCCGCTCGTCGTCGACCTCGGGTACGGCGCCTCGCCCGTCACCACCCTGGAGCTGCGCCGCCGCCTGCGCGACCTGCCGGGCCCGCCGGTCCGGGTGGTCGGCCTGGAGATCGACCCGGAGCGGGTCGCGGTCGCGCAGCCCTTCGCCGACCCGCCGTTGCTGGAGTTCCGCCGGGGCGGCTTCGAGCTGGCGGGGCTCGCGCCGACCGTGGTCCGGGCGTTCAACGTGCTGCGCCAGTACGACCTGGAGGCCGTCCCCGCCGCCTGGGCCGCGATGACCGCGACCGGGGCGGTCCTGGTCGAGGGCACCTGCGACGAGCTCGGCCGGCTGGCGTCCTGGGTGACCGTCACCGACGGCGTGCCGCGGACCCTGACCCTCGCCAGCCGCCTGTCCACGTTGGACACCCCGGCGACCCTGGCCGAGCGGCTGCCGAAGTGCCTCATCCACCACAACGTGCCCGGACAGCCGATCCACGCGCTGCTGTCCACACTGGACACCGCCTGGCGCGCGGCGGCGCCGCTGTCGGCCTTCGGGCCGCGCCAGCGCTGGCGGCGCGCGGTCGAGGCCACCCGGGACGCCGGCTGGCCCGTCCTGGACCGCCCCGCCCGCTGGCGCCTGGGCGAGATGACGGTCCCTTACAGTTGCCTCGCTACATAGCGCAGTTGTCTCACTACAGGGAGCAGTTGTCTCGCTACAGGGAGCAGTTGACGAGGACCGGCTCCGGGTGCAGCCGCACGCCGAACTTCTCCTGGACCCCGTGCTGGATCTCGCGCGCCAGCCCGAGCAGCGCGGCGGTCGTGCCGGTGCCCCGGTTCGTCAGGGCGAGGGTGTGCTTGCCCGACAGCGCCACGCCGCCGGCCGGGTCGCCGTAGCCCTTGCCGAACCCGGCCCGCTCGATGAGCCACGCCGCGCTGAGCTTGACCAACCCGTCGGGCGCCGGCCAGGCGGGCGGCTCGCCGGCGGCCCGGCGCACGTGCTCGACCGCGTCCGCCGCCACCACGGGGTTCGTGAAGAACGAGCCCACCGAGAACGTGTCACGGTCCGACGGGTCCAGGACCATCCCCTTGCCGGCGCGCAGCTTCAGCACCGTCTCGCGCACGTCGGCGAGCGGCGCCGACTCCCCCGCCTGCACACCGAGCGTCCTGGCCAGCTCCGCATACCGGATCGGCGTCGACAGCGGCGACACCGCCAGCTCGAACGTCACCGACAGGACCACGAACCGCTCGTTGTGCTTGAAGACGCTCGTCCTGTACGCGAAGCCGCACGCGTCCCTCGGCAGCGTGACGATCTCGTCGCGGGTTCGGTCGTACGCCCGGACGGCGGTGATCGTCTCGGCGACCTCCTGCCCGTACGCCCCGACGTTCTGGATCGGGGTGGCGCCCGCCGACCCCGGGATGCCCGACAGCGACTCGATCCCCGCCCAGCCGTTGGCGACCGCCGCCGCCGCGACCTCGTCCCACGGCTGCCCCGCCTGGACCGTCAGCCGGACGGTCCCGCCCTCTTCCTGCACGTGGATCCCGCGCTGCCGCAACAGCACCACGGTGCCCGGAAACCCCTCGTCGGCGATCACGACGTTGCTGCCTCCGGCGAGGACGAGCACCGGTTTTCCGGTTCGTACCGCGGTGACCGCCTCCTCCTCCGAGGTCACCTCCACCAGTTCCCCGGCGGGGCCGCCGAGGCGCAGAGTGGTCAGGTCGGCGAGGCTGGGCGCGGACGCGGCTGCTTCGGGCACCGCACCAGAGTAAGGCGTGCCCTAATGTTGGAGCTGCAGCGTCCGGACCGGGAGAGGGATCGCCGATGAGCAAGCCTCAGCTCACCAAGGAGTTCTGGCTCACCGCGCTGCGCGCCGAAGGCGACGCCTTCCGCGCCGCGCTCGGCACCGTCCCCCTCGACGCCGCCGTCCCCACCTGCCCCGGCTGGCAGCTACGCGACCTGGCCTGGCACCTCACCCAGATCTACGTGTGGGTCAACGCCATCGCCCCGCGCGGCGTCACCGACCGCCCCGACCCGCGCCCCGACACCCCGCTCCCGGCGGACGTCGACCCGGCGGTCGCGTGGACCGACGCCTTCACCGAGCTCCTCGCCACCCTCGACGCCCTGGAACCCGACCTGCCCGCCTACAACTGGGCCCCGCAGGCGAAGAAGGCCGGCTTCTGGCACCGCCGCATGGCGCACGAGACCGCCATCCACCGCTGGGACGCCCAGATGGCCGCCGGCCTCAGCGAGCCCATCGAGCCCCGCCTCGCCAGCGACGGCGTCACCGAGGTCCTCGACACCTGGCTCCCCGCCGGCCGCCGCTCCGGCCCCACCAACCGCGCCGGCATGATCGCCCTCCACGCCACCGACGTCGACCAGGTCTGGTACGTCCGCCTCCGCGGCGCCGGCGTCGCCCTCCTCGACACCGACACCCTCCTCGACACCGACGACCACCACGAACGCGCCACCGCCAGCGGCCCCGCCAGCGACCTGGTCCTGGCCCTCTTCGGCCGCGTGGCCTTCGACACCCTCCTCGTCAGCGGCGACACCACCCTCCTGGAAGGCCTCCGCACCGGCTGACCCCCCGGTTACCGAGCCAGGACCACCGCCCGACAGCACGCAACCGACCAGCCCGCACCGAAGATCTGCGTCAGCGGTTCCACACCGAGCGGTTTCACGCCGGGGTTAGCAGCGGAGGTTCGCGGCGGAAACCTGCGATGGGGGGGTCCGCGTCGGCCGGGTTCGCCCGGAGGTCCGCCTCAACGCCTCGCAGTGAGGGTCCACGCCGGAAGTCCGCACCGAGTGCTCCACACGGGAGCTCCCCTCACGGACCTGCGGCGGGGTCCACGCCGGAAACCCGCGGCATGGACGCTCGCTGGGAGCCGGACCGCTCGCCGACAGCATGGTCGTCGCCGTGTCCTGCCCATCCGGTGATGCGCCCACACGGACCTATGGCAAACCCCCTCAGCGACAGGCCCGCCTTGGCGGCACGCCCAACCGCAGCAGCACTCACCAACACCAGACCAGACTCCCGACCAGCCGCCCCAGTCACACCCCGCTCGGCGACACGCCCGACCCGACAGCACGCCCGACCCGACGGCATGCCCCGCCCGGCGGCAAATCCGACCCGGTGGCACGCCCCGCTCAGTGACAGGCCGTCTTGGCGGCACGCCCAACCGCAGCAGCACTCACCAGCACCAGACCAGACTCCCGACCAGCCGCCCCAGTCACACCCCGCTCGGCGACACGCCCCGCCCGGTGGCACGCCCGACCCAGGTGGCACACCCCGCCCGGTGGCACGCCTCGCCCGGTGGCACACCCGACCCGATGGCAGCCTTGGTCGGCGGCACGCCCGAACGCTTGCGGCCGGTCGCCGTGACCGGTCGCCGCGTGACGGCGAGCGTGGCCATGGTGGCGATGATGGTCACCGCGTGCCGAGGTCGCCGCCTGCCGGGGCTCGCCGCTGCCAGCCCGGTCACCACCAGCGGTGCGGCGTTCAGGTCAGTCGGCGGCGCGGACCGCGCCGAATGCCGCGTGATAGTCACAAACCGTCATGCATCCTCACTCCCCCCGGTCGGAAGCGGTCAGGTCACAACCGGCCGGCTACTCCCACATCATGCCCGCCAGGTACGACAGTTTCCGGGGCTCGGACGAGCGGGGGCTTGCCGAGGGCGGCGGACGGCTTGCCGGTCGGGAGGCCGAAGAGCCTGCGGGTCAGCAGGGTGCTCCCGGCAACGGCGGCGGGGACGACCAGGACCGCGGCGAAGGGGATCAGCAGGATCACGAAGACCGGCATGCCGAAGCCGAGCGCGAGCGGGCGGTTGGCGCGGAGCATGGCGCGGCGGTCCTTCAGGCGCAGGCCGCGGCGGTTGAACGGGACGCCGGTCAGCTCCACGGCGAGCAGCCAGCCGCCCACCACGACGTCGATGACCGGGATGACCGTCTGACCCAGGACCGGGACGAAGCCGAGCAGGAACAGCGGGACCGAGACGACGATGCCCAGCAGGATGAGCCTGATGGAGTCGGCGGCGTTCTTGAAGAGCGTGCGGTGCCACGGCAGGTCGGGCAGCCCCGGCGCGCCGCCGTGGTGGTCCTCGACGCGCTCGGAGATGACCTCGTAGAACGGGTCGCCGATGAGCAGGGTCAGCGCCGTGTACGTGAGGACCGACACCAGGGCGGACACGATGACGATGCCCGCGCCGGCGCCGAACCTGATCACGCCCCGCCACGGCGACCCCCAGTCGTCGGCGAACCAGGTGACGGTCGCGGCCAGGTCGCGGATGAACCAGAGCAGGAAGAACCAGGCGGTCGCCAGCAACAGGAAGGAGATGACTGCCGGGATCAGCCCGAGGAGCAGGAGGCGGGGGCTCCGGCTGTACAGCGAGAACCCCCGCCCAAGCAGTCTCGCCCCCTCGGCGAACTCGTCCCACATCGTCTTCAGCTGCGCCACTCCGTCATCTTTCACGACCCAGGGACCGCCCCGACAGCAAGCCCCAGAAACGGATGAGGCCAGTTTGCCGACTCGTGCGTTGCGGTGGGATGATGGTGGGGCCATGTACGCATAGGACGGCAAGCGGACAAGATCATGGGGTTATCTACCGTTGGGGCATGATCGACCGGAGTTCGGATCGGCCGTTGTACCAGCAGCTGGCGGACCTGCTGCGTGAGCAGATTCGGGCGGGAGAGCTGGCGCCGGGGGCGTTCGTGCCGTCGGAGAGCAGCCTGATGCAGGAGCACGAGCTGGGCCGGCCCGCTGTTCGCAACGCGGTGGCGGTGCTGCGCCAGGAGGGGCTCGTCGTGTCGGCCCGGGGCGCGCGGACCATGGTGCGGCCCGCGCTGCAGCGGGAGGTCGTGGAGCTGCGAGCCGGCGACGAGGTGATCGGGCGGATGCCGACCGATCCGGAGCGACGCGACCTGGGCATCGATCCAGGCGAGCCGATTCTCGAGGTGACCAGGGCCGGCGGCGAGAAGCTGATCCTGCCCGCGGGAGCCAACCTGCTGCGAGCCGCCCCCTGAGGTAAGAAGCCGCGAGCAAGCGGACGCAGGAGCCGAACGGTCCCGGACCCGAGCGGTCCCGGACCCGAGCGGTCCCGGACCCGAGCAGGCCCGGACCCGAGCAGGCCCGGAGCCGAGCAGGAGGCCCACGGCGAGGCCCGTGAGCGAGCGGGCGCAGGGCCAGCAGGTCCTGCCCGCGGGAGCCAACCTGCGCGGGTCAGACCCTGAAGTGGGCGAGCAGAGTCGGATAGCAGGCCCCGAGCGAGCGGGCGCAAAGACAAGCGGGCGCAGGAATGAGCAAGACTGGCCCACGGGAGCCAACCTGCGCAGGTCGGACTCTGCAGCGGGCGAGCGCGGGCCAGGCGAGCGGAGCCGGTCAGCAAACCTGAGCGAGCGGGCGCAGGGCAAGCAGGCACTGCCCGCAGGAGCCAAC
>NZ_JBFAJA010000116.1:32889-37968 GCF_040654975.1 Dactylosporangium sp. NPDC050588
GCAGGAGCCAACCTGCGCGGGTCAGACCCTGAAGTGGGCGAGCAGAGTCGGATAGCAGGCCCCGAGCGAGCGGGCGCAAAGACAAGCGGGCGCAGGGACAAGCAAGTCTGGCCCACGGGAGCCAACCTGCGCAGGTCGGACCCTGCAGCGGGCGAGCGCGGGCCAGGCGAGCGGAGCCGGTCAGCAAACCTGAGCGAGCGGGCGCAGGGCAAGCAGGTCCTGTCCACGGGAGCCGACCGGCCGCGGATCGGGCCCTGAGGCGCTGGCGCTGGGTGCGGAGAGGCAAGCGCAGAGCTGGCGAGCCCGGAGTCGGCAGACCTGAATATGGGCAAGCGCGGAGCCGGTGAGCCTGTGGAGGCAAGTGCGACGGGCGGGTGCTGTGGTGGGAGCGGGCGTCAGTCGGTGAGGCGGACGCGGACTCGGCGGTTGGCCTTGCCTTTGCTCTCGACCTTGACGACCTGGAGGCGGCCGATCTGGGCGGTCGAGGCGACGTGGGTGCCGCCGTCGGCCTGGGCGTCGAGGCCGACGATGTCGACGATGCGGATCTCCTGCTCGTCGGGCGGGATCAGGTTGGACTGGGTGCGGATGATGTCGGGCAGGGCGAGGGCCTCGTCGCGGGCGAGGACCTTGGTGACGACCTTGCGGTCGGCGGCGACCTCGGCGTTGATGAGCTCCTCGAGCCGGGCCTTGAAGTCGGGTGGGACCTCGGGGAGGTTGAAGTCCATGCGGGCCTCGGCGGGCTCCATGGAGCCGCCGGTGACGAGGGCGCCGAAGTCGCGGAACACCACGCCGCCCAGGACGTGCAGGCCGGAGTGGGTGCGCATGAGCTTGGTGCGGCGGTCATCCTCGACGGCGCCGATCACCTCGGTGCCGGCGGGCGGGAGCGGGTCTCCCTCGGCGGGCTGGAGGTAGAGGTCGTCGCCTTTGCGGGTCCCGGTGATTCGCGTCTGTACCCCCTGCCACAGCAGCACGCCGTGGTCCGGTGGCTGGCCGCCACCGCCGGGGTAGAAGGCTGAGCGGTCGAGCACGATGCCGTCGGTGGCATCGGAGTGCAGGACGACGCACGTCCACTCGCGCAGCGTCGGGTCGGCGAGGTCGAGGCGGGAGGTCCTGCCGTGTTGCGTGACACCCATGTCCGAAACTCTATGTCGGTCCGGCCCAGCGGCGCAGCGCGGTCATGGTCCGATCCCCCTCAGGTCAGTAGTGGCGAAGTTGTCATCCATAGGACAGACGCTCCGGGGTGCCACTCTGATACGTGCCGGGGGTCAGCCGTTCGGACAGTTTCGGTCGGGGCCGAGGTTCAGGAACGTGGAGATCCGGGCGCGCAGGTCGGCGCGCTGGGTCCAGACGACGCCGGGGCGGTCGTACACGTGCAGCTCCGCGTCGGGGAGCGCCTCGGCGAGCTGCTCGGCCACGGCGACCGGGTGCAGCTCGTCGCCCCTGGAGCCGATGACGAGGCACTTCGCGGTGACCGCGGCGAGGTCGGCTCGGTCCTGCACGGCGACCTGGGCGGGCAGGCTGGCCAGGCCTCCGGCGAGCCCGTCGCGCATCAGCTGGTCGAGCCGCTGGCGCAGGAACGCCCAGACCGGTGGTGAGTTGCGGACCTGGGCGGGGACCTCCATGGAGAGCACGTCGGCCACGGCGGCGGCGTCGCCGGCGTCGATCGCCTCGATCAGGGCGGTGAGGCGCTCCTGCGCGGCGGCCGGGCGCGCCGTGTCGAGGACGGCGGGGAGGAAGAAGACGGCGCGCTCGAAGCGGCCGGGGTTGTCGGCCAGGAGGCGGCAGAGGGCGCCGGCGCCGAGGCTGACACCCAGGGCGCGGGTGGCGCCGGAGAGGTCGGCGACGGCGCGCAGGTCCCGCGCGAGGTCGGCATAGGTCCAGACGCCGCCGGGCGCGGCGGAGTGGCCGTGGCCGCGGAACTGGAAGAAGACCTTGCGGCCGGCGACGGCGCTGCCCAGGGGGCGGGTCTCGGCGATGCCGCTGCCGAGCCCGTGCGCGAAGACCGTGACGGGGTCGCCCTCGCCGGTGAGGAGCCACTCCAGCTCGACGCCGTGCGGGGTGGCGATCTGCTCGGTCGGCGGCGCGGGGAGCGTGGGCCGGCCGGTCTGCGGCCCGCGCGTCACCGGCGGGCGGAACCGGTCGGGCCTGCCGTCGGGCGGCGGCGGCCAGCGGAAGTCCATCAGCGGACCGCCGTCACAACCGCCGTCGGAGAAGCCACCAAGCCAGGCGCCGTTGCGACCGCCAACCCACGGGCTGGAGCAGCTGCCGGCACAGCCACCGTCACAACAGCCGCCGCAGGCGTCGGCACAACCGCCGGCCCAGCCACGGTCACAGCCGCTGGCGCAACAGCCGTCGCAGGCGTCGGCACAACCGCCCGCCCAGCCACGGTCGCAACAGCCGGCCCAGCCACCGTCCCAGCCGTCGGAGAGGCCGCCGAGCCAGACACCGGCGCAACCGCCGAGCCGAACGTCGGAGCGACCGCCGAGCCAGGCACCGGCGCGACCGCCAGGCCGGACGTCGGCGCGACCGCCGAGCAGGGCAGCGCCGCGATCGCCGAGGCAGCCGTCATTCCGGCCGCCATCACCAGGAGCCGTGGCCGTCGACCGCGTCGCGCAGCGCGGGTCTGATGTCGAGCAGGTAGACGGCGAAGATGCCCGCGGAGATGAGCAGGAAGATGCTGAGGTAGCCCATGCGCAGCTGCGGCGCCAGGGCCGTGAGCAGCAGGCCGCCACCGTTCATGGCCAGCCAGACCGTCTTGGACATCGTGCCGATGGCGGGGAACGCGTCGGCCCGCTGGACGAGACAGTGCAGCAACGCCGCGGCGCCGAGCACCAGGCAGAAGATCCACACCGCCAGGCTGATGTACAGCTCGACCCTGTCGTAGAACACCGGCACTGCAGTCACCATCCCCCGAGCTTATTCCGAAGCCCCCCGGACCGTGCGAGACGGTCCGGAGGGCTCCCGACTAACTCCCGTTACTTCTTGGCGGCGGCGGTCTTCTTCGCCGCGACCTTCTTCGCGGGGACGGGCGTGTCGGTCTCGACGGGCGTCACGGCCGGCGCGATGTCGGCCGGGGTGGGGGTGACGGCGACCTCGGTGGTCACGGTCTTCGTGGCCGGCGCGATCTCGATCTTGGCCTCGGCGGTGCGGCCGCCGGCGACGACCTTCTCGCCACGGTTCACGAGGTCGGTGTACACGGCGAGCGCGCGGTCCTGCGCGACCTGGGCGCCGGCGAGCAGCGACGTGGTGTTGCGGCGGGCCGCGTTGCGCAGGCGGTCGGCGGCCACGGTCAGGTCGGCGCGGAGGTTGGTCTCGGCGACCGCCGGGCGCAGCTCCTCGACCCTGGCGCGCAGCTGGGCGACCTGCGCGGGCAGCTTGCGCAGCTGCTCATAGGCCAGGTCACCGGCGCCGGCGGCGGCATAGAGCGGGGTCGGGATCTTCCGGGTGGTCGTGCTGGTGGTCATGATGACTCCTCTGACTTCGTCGGTGGTGCCGGGTCGGCGTCGCGCCCCGCCCCCGAGGCGGCGCTGTCGGCATCGCTGCGCGAGTTCTCGCGCCGGAACGTTTCGTAGATCTGCGTGAGCGACTGTTTCTGGGCCGTCGTGAGATCACTGTCCGCAGCGATCGCGGCCAGCACGTCGTGCCCCTCGCGCTCGAGCAGGCCGGCTCGCAGGTACATCAGCGGGGTCGACACCCGCAGTGCACTCGCGAGCTGCGCGAGCACCTCGGCGCTCGGCTTCCGCAGGCCACGCTCGATCTGACTGAGGTACGGGTTGCTGACGCCGGCTTGCTCAGCAAGCTGGCGGAGCGAAATGCGCGCGTTGCGGCGCAGGTCACGGATGAACCCACCCAGGTCGCGCGGCTCTTCAGTCACATCACCGACCGTAGCTCGCCGTGCTAACTGTTGCAAGCAAACTGCTAACTCCAGCTAGCGTGAAGCCGCTCACCAGACTGTCCGGACCGAACCTACCCGCACGCCGCCGCCCATGACCGGCATGTCCGAAAAGTCACCCAGGGAGAAGCCGAGACGCGCGAACCCCGCGCTCAGCACGGGCAGTCGCGGGCGCGCGGCGCCGTCGTCGATCTTCAGGGCCACCGCGCCGACGCCGGGGACCGCCGCCGCCATCACACCCTCGGCCCCGATCTTCGACAGCAGCGTGGGGAACGCCCGCATGAGCTGCGTGTCGTGCCCGTCGGTGTCGGTGCCGGAGACCAGGTCGGGGTGGGCGCGCATGGCGTCCGCGACCAGGCGCGGGTGCGAGCCGGACGGGGCCGACACCAGCCGCAGGAACGCCGCGGCCAGCCCGCGCAGCGACACCGCGAGCAGCGGCGCGCCGCACCCGTCGACGCCGACCGCCGCGGCCGGCTCACCGGCGAGGGACTCGACGCCGGTTCGGATCGCCACCTGTACCGGATGCGCCGGGTCCAGGTAGCCGGCGAGGGGCCAGCCGTTGGCCGCGCAGGTGCGCAGCATCCCCGCGTGCTTGCCGGAGCAGTTCATGTACAGCGGCGACCGCTCCCCGCCCGCCCGGACCACGGCGTCGCGGGCGTCGTCGGACAGCGGGTAGTCCGGCGGGCAGCCGAGCGCCGAGGCGGGGAGGTCGGCGAGCACACCTCGTACCGACGCCACATGCGCGGGCTGTCCACGATGGCTCGCCGAGATGATCGCCAGCTCCGCCGGTGTCGCGGTGAGGCCGGCCGCCAGCATCCCCACCGCCTGCATGGGCTTGTTGGACGAGCGCGGGAAGACCGGGCCGAGCACGTCACCGGCCCACGCCGTGACCTCGCCGCCGGCGTCCAGGACGACGACGGACCCGCTGTGCCGGCTCTCCACGAACCCGTTGCGCTCCACCTCCGCGAGCAGTTCCCCACCCAGGTAGATATCGCTCATGCCGCCACCTCCGCTGCGCTCCGGCGTCGGCCTGAGCCAGACCTGCAATGCCGGTTCGCGGCTCCTCCGCTCCGCTCCGGGCCGCTCATGCCGCCACCTCCGCTGCGCTCCGGCGTCGGCCTGAGCCAGACCTGCAATGCCGGTTCGCGGCTCCTCCGCTCCGCTCCGGACCGCTCACGCCGGGATCC
>NZ_JBFAJA010000117.1:0-35513 GCF_040654975.1 Dactylosporangium sp. NPDC050588
CACTCGGTACGACAAACTCGCCGTCCGCTGGCAGGCAGTCCTCACCATCACCATCATCGGCGAGTGGCTCTGACCCGTTATGAAACGCGCCCTAGTCGGGCGGCACGGGACCGGCCGACCGGCGGAGCCGGCGCACCCGCAGCCGGTACCGGCCGATCAACCCGATCCAGGCGGCCACGACCGCCACCGCCAGTCCGGCCGCGAGCGGCGCGCTGCTGGCGGCGGCCACGCGCGCCTCGGCCCCGGACTCGGCCTCTGCCCCGGCCTCGGCCCAGGAGTCGGCCCAGGAGTCGGCCTCTGCCCCGGACTCGGACCCGGCTTCCGGCAGAGGTGGGGAAGAGGCCGGCGGCAGCAGCCCGCCGCCCGCCGGCTCCGCGAGGGCCGTCGGTGCCGATGCGAGTACAGAGGCGGGCGCCGGCGAGGGACCCGCGGAGGGCTGCCGCGACGCGCCGGGGGCGGTCGTGCGCCCAGGGGCCGGCGGCGCGGTGGTCGGCTGGTCCTCCGCCGGCAGTGCGCCGACGTGGAAGATCTGCTGGGAGCGGAGGGGGACGGTCTGGGTCTCGACCATCTTCCCCGTCTCCGGCGGCGGCACGATGCCCGCACTGATCATCGGCCAGTAGTACCCGACCGGCGTGTCCGCGCCGAAGTGGATCTCGTACTGGACGGTCGTCCGGCCGTTCACCGGAAGGGCGAAGCGTTCGGTGTAGGGGAAACGGAAGGTGACCTGGTCCGGCAGGACCTCGGGGGTGCCGGTCAGCCAGGCGCCCGTGACCGGGCTCCGCATCCTGGCGCTGATGTCCATGTCGGCCGGCATCGGGTCCAGGTAGATGGAGAACCCCAGCGAGGGCCACCACGTCAGCTCGTACGGCGTGGTCTGGGTGATCTCGATCGTCGGGGAGATCGTGGTGCCGGGCAGGATGACCTTCGGCAGCTTGCTCACCCGGACGACCGCGATGCCCGGCACGTACTGGTCGTCGGCCGCGGCCGGGCCGGCGACGGTGACGGCGGGCACGCCGGCGGCCAGGGCCGCGAGGAGCGCGATGAGCAGTCGGCGCGTTGCCGTCATGGTGTGACACTCCCGGAGGTCCGCCGACAGCTCGGCACCTTCTGCTGGTCGGTCAAGGTGTGGGTGGACGTGGTCCACAGCAACAGATTGCCGAGGTGCTCCATAGGCCACGCCATGTCGGGGGCGTCGGTGTAGGAGACCGGCAGCGACGAGGGAGGGTCGCCGGCGGCGTACACCACGAAGAACAGGTAACCGCAGGAGCTTGCGATCGGGTTCAGGTCGGGCTCGGGCAGGGGCAGCGTCGGACTGGTCGCCGTGAAGTACAGGTTGGTCAGGCGCGTGCGGACGTACTGCTGCTGCGCCGCGCTCCACTCGTAGGTGACCGAGTAGATCCGTATGCGGGCGTCCGGACACCGCTGGAAGTAGTTGTCCGGCGCGACGGACAGCGGGTCGCCGCCGATCACCTGGGGCTGGATCCCGCAGCGGGCAGGGGAGCCGGTCGTCGCCGTGGACGCGGTGCCGGACGGGCTGCCCGAACCGCCGGTGAGCGTGGGCGTCGGCGTGGGCGTCGACGTGGCGGTCGCCGCCGCGGTCGGGTTCGGCGCCGGGCCGGACGTGCTCGGGGCGGCGGTCGGCGGGGTGCGGGCCGGCTCCGGCCGTCCGGTCGGCCGCCAGAGGACGAACGCGACGAGCGCGGCGAGGGTCAGCGCGACGCCGGCGGCCACCGTACGGGAGAGCTGGCGGCGGTGGACGGTGCGGATCACGGCGTCGGCGCCGGGCGGCCTGGTCGCCGTGGAGGACGACTCGCGGAAGGCGGCGAACCGCTGGGCGAGGGGGTCACCGGGCAGCTGGTCGGGCAGGTCGTCAGGCATTCGACACCTCCCCGTCGCCGATGCCGAGCCGCGCCTGGAGGGCCGCCCGGCCCCGGGACAGCCACGACTTGACGGTGCCCTCGGCGACCCCGGTGAACTGCGCGATCTCGCGCACGGAGAACCCGGCGAGATAGTGCAGCACGACGGCCTGGCGATGGTTCGCCGTCAGGCCGGCGAGCGCCCGGACCAGGTCCTGGTCGGCGTCGCTCGGGTCGGGCACCGCCGGCGGCAGCAGGTCGCGGCGCCATTTCAGCAGGCGGCGGGCCCCTCGCCAGCGGCTGATCGCCAGATTCCAGGCGACCCGGCGCACCCAGCTGACCGGGTTGTCGTAGCGCGAGACGGCGGGCCATCGGGCGTACGCGCGGCAGAACGCCTCCTGCACCACGTCCTGCGCCTCGCCGTGGTCCCCGATGAACGCGTGGAGCTGCGCCGTCAGCGGCCCGAACGTCGCGGCGTAGAAGTCCGCGAAGTTGAGGTCGGTCACGATGGGCTCCGCGTTTGAGATGGGGGATGACATCATGCCGCCGCGGGGCCGGGGCGTGCTGACCCGGCCCGCGGCGGCGGACGGCTGAGGTGGGCTCAGACGAGGTGCTGCGGGGTCTTCGCGGTCAGTTTCGCCGGACCGGTCGCCGAGAGGTTCGTGATCACGTAGGCCGTCACGGTCCCGTCGGGGGTGACCGCCCACAGGTCGGGCACACCGTCGGCGTTCACGTCGGTGAGCTGCAGCTCGGACAGTTGCGCGCCCGGCAGCCAGGCGTCGGCCAGGCGGAACTGCGTGAAGGCGAGCGCCCCGGTCTCCTGGTCGTAGGTGACGCCCTGCCACAGGTACAGGACCCCGGTCGACTGGTTCCACAGCGCGACGGCGGTGCCGCTGGGCAGCAGCTTCGAGGCGAGGCGCCAGTGCTCCCAGTCGCTGCCGCCGGTCGGGGTCGCCGTCCCGAGCTGCGTGGGGAACGCGAAGTTGGCGGTGCCGTTCTGCGAGGCGTAGTACTGCAGCGTGTACCCGTTGGCCGGGCTGCCCACGATGCCCAGCAGGTCCGGGTAGGCGAAATGGTTGCCGCTGCCGTCGTAGGCGTTGACGAGCTGCAGCGGGTTGTCGTTGTTGATGTCGGCGAACATGCCCGCGGACAGCGTCGCCTCGTAGCCCCGGTCGGCGCGCAGCGGCTCACCACGGCCGAGGCCGTCGATGATCATGCCGCTGCCCGGGTTGATCCCGCCCGGGTAGTACACGAAGACGTCCTCGAACGGCCCGCCCCTGAACTTGCCGGTGAAGACCTGGGCGCCGGTGAAGGGGGTGCCGACACCGTTGCCGTTGACGCCGATGTCCACCGCCGGGGTGCGCACCTGACCGCGCAGCCCGCGCCCGGTGGCCTGCCACAGGCCGGGAGCGAGCCCCGGGGTGCCGCCGACGGCGAGCAGGTCCGGCTTGCCGTCGCTGTCGAGGTCCTGGTCGGCGGCCGCCGGTGGGAACGCCGCGTTGAAGATGGTGACGGTCGAGTCGCTGATCGAGCCGTCGGCGGCCACGGCGTAGACCGACAGGACGTTGACGGCCCGTTCGACCACCACCGAGGCGGTGGCCCGCCCGTTGGTCGCCGTGACGCGGCCACCCGGGCCACTGCCGAGCGAGAACACGAACTGGGTGACCGGCACGCTGCCGGCGGCCGTGCCGAACCGGAACCTGGCGGCGGCGCCGACCACCGGCGCGGTCGTGAGCGCCGTGACGGTCGGTGCCAGCACTCCCGCCGCGGACGCGGGCTCGGCGGCCAGGACGGCGCCGGCCACGGCGGGCGCCACCAGGGCCGCCGCCGCGGTGGCGGCCAGGCGACGCAGTCGATGCAGACTCATGGATTCCCCTCGTGATGTGCCCCACGGGGTGCGGAGCGCATCAGTCAGACGCGGGCATCGACGATCGGTTGCACCTTCGGCCGAACTATTTTCTGACCGGCGCCGGTTGACAGAACCGTTGAGAGGATCTCGCGATGGTGTGAGGTCCGTATATTGGCGCTGTGGACTCGCGAGGCTACCGGCTGGGCATCGACTTCGGCACCTCGAACACGGCGGCGGTGCTGGCCTGGCCCGACGGGCACGTGCGGCCGCTGCTCTTCGACGGTTCGCCGAGCCTGCCCTCGGCGGTGTACGCCGATCCGCAGTCGGGCCTGCTCGTCGGGCGCGACGCGGTGCACGCCGCCCGGGTCAGCCCCGAGCGCTTCGAGCCCAACCCGAAGCGGCGCATCGACGAGCCCGCCGTCCTGCTCGGCGACCACGAGGTGCCGACCGCCGACCTGTTCGCGGCCGTGCTCGCCCGCGTCGGCGGCGAGGCACGGCGGGTCGCCGGCGGCCCGATCGGCCAGGTCACCATCACCTGCCCCGCAGCCTGGGCGCACACCCGCCGCGGTGTGCTGCTCGCCGCCGCCGAACGCGCCGGCCTCGGCACCGTGACGCTCGTGCCGGAGCCGGTCGCCGCGGCCGAGGTGTTCCGCACCCTCGAAGGCACCGACGTGCGCCCCGGCACCGCGTTCGTCGTCTACGACCTGGGCGCCGGCACGTTCGACGCGTCCGTCGTCCGGCACGGCCCAGGCACGTTCGAGGTCCTCGCCGCGGAAGGGCTCAGCACCAGCGGCGGCCTCGACATCGACGCCGCGATCGTCGGCTACCTGGGCGCCAGCCAGTCCTCCCGCGACCCCGCCGCCTGGAGCCGGCTCGTGCACCCCACGACCAGCGCCGAACGCCGCGCCAACCGGCTGCTCTGGGACGACGTCCGGGCCGCCAAGGAGATGCTGTCGCGCACCTCCTCGACGATGATCCATATCCCGATGTACGACGAGGACGTCCCGCTCGGCCGTGACCAGTTCGAGCAGCTCGCCCGCCCGATCCTCGCCGCCACGGTCACCGCGACCCGGGCCGCCATCGCCGCCGCCGGGCTCACCCCGGCCGACATCGCCGGCGTCTTCCTCGTCGGTGGCGGCAGCCGGATCCCGCTCGTCGCGACGCTGCTGCACCAGGCCCTCGGCACCGCCCCGACCGCCGTCGAGCAGCCCGAGATGGTGGTGGCGCAGGGCAGTCTCGGCGCCCCGGCCCAGCCCGGCCCGGCCGGCCAGCCGGCCTCCGCCCCGGTCTCCGGTCCCGCCTTCCCGACCTCGTCCCCACCCGTCACGTTCCCGACCTCGTCCCCACCGGCGGCGTCCGCACCGGCCGCGTTTCAGGCACCGGCGGCGGCGTCCTCGCCGGCCGCGTTCCCGACGTCGTCCCCGCCGGCGCCGTCCGCCGGGTTCCCGACCTCGGCGCCGCCCGCGTCGTCTCCGGTCTCCGGTCCGGTGTCCGGCTCGGCCGCCGTGCCGGTGTCGGGAGCGCCGATGTCAGGGGTGCCGATGTCGGCGGTGCCGGTGTCGCCGGGGTTCGCCGCCGAGCCGACCTCCGGCCAACCGTCGTCGCAGTTCGGGCAGGACTCCGGGTACACCCCGCCGTCCGGCTACGCCGCCGCCCAGCCCGGGCCCGCGCAGCACTCGCCTGCCGCCCCGCAGCCCGGTCCGGCCCAGCACTCGCCGGTGGGCCCGCCGCCCGGCCGGGCCGCCGTGCCCGCCACCTACGGAACGCCCCCACCGCCGGCGCCGCAGACCCCGCCGCAGACCCCGCCGCAGGCCTCGCCGCGGACGCCGGCCCCGCCGCAGCAGGCACCCGCGGCGGCGCCGGGCGGGCAGCGCCGGACCGGGATGCTCGCCGCGGCCGCCGTGGTCGTGCTCCTGGTGGTCGGCCTCGGCATCTACGGCTTCACCAAGCTCGGCGGCGACGACAACGGTGGCAAGGGCGACCAGTCGGCGAGCCAGACCGAGACCTCCGGCGACGGCAGCGGTGGCGACGGCAGCGGTGGCGATGGCAGCGGCGGCGACGGCACCACCCAGGTCGACGCCGAGAAGGACGACAGCGACTGGAACACCAACGCCGAGGAGTACAACGGCAACGAGGGCAAGATCATCCGGTACAACTGCCCCAAGGGCGGCAAGGCCGGCAAGGTCTGGGGCAACGGCCCCTACACGACCGCCTCGTCCGTCTGCACCGCCGCCGTCCACGCCGGATACATCAACTTCGACGAGGGCGGCAAGGTCCTGATCCAGATCCGGCAGGGCTCGGACTCCTACGAGTCCAACACCCAGTACGAGGTCACGACCAGGACCTACGGCAAGTCCGATTGGGAGTTCACGATCGCGGGCTGAGCCACCGGCTCAGCGCAGCGCCCGGATCGCGGTCAGGGTGGTGTGCACGTTGAACTGCGCGCCGTCGTCGCTCTCCCAGCCGCCGTCGCTGCGCTGCGTCTCGCTGAGGCGCTTGCGGGCCGCGCTGAGCAGCCAGTCCTCCGGTGACATGCGGACCCGCCGCAGCGCCGCGTAGAGCGACGCCGTGTCGGCGGGGGTCATCTCCGGCACCCGGTCGGCGAGCGCCACCTGGATCTGCGCCGACTCGTAGAACCAGCCGAGGTGGAAGAGCACGGCGCAGCCGAGCCAGCCCGCGACCAGGAACGACGGCCAGCTGCCGTCGGGCCGCAGCGACGCCCGGAACGCCTCGGCGGCGCGGGCGACCCGGGTCGCGTGCTGGTCGTCGCCGTTGTTCGGGCCGCCGACCACCAGCCAGTAGGCGGCGTTGGTGGTCAGGTAGAGCTTCGCCTCGTCGTCGCCGGGCTGCGCCCACGGCGGAGCGATACCCGCCAGGGACGCGTCCTCTTCCCACATGCCGTCGGGCCGCTGGCTGCGGCCGAGCCACCCAAGGGCCCGGCGGGCCGCGGGGCGGTCGATGGCGCCGAGGTCGTCGAGCTCGCCGAGCCGGAAACAGGTGGCGTCCACGGACGCGACGTCGGCGCCCCACAGCGCCGGCCAGCCGCCGTCGGGCGACTGGCCGATCTCGGCCTGCTCCAGCACGTCGGCCGGTGGGGACTGGCCGGTGCGCAGCCAGGCAAGGCGGGCGCGATCGACGGCGTCGCCGTGTGCGACGACGTAGCCGATCGCGGCATCAAGGTCGACCATGGGCCGTACGCTACCGCCCGCCCGCTGCCCGCGCGTCGTGACCTAATACACCGGCAGTGACGGATCGACGGTCTTCACCCAGGAGACCACCCCGCCCTGCACGTGGACCGCGTCCTTGAAGCCCGCCGCCTTGACCGCGGCGAGCGCCTCCGCCGAGCGGACGCCGCTCTTGCAGTACAGGACGATCTGGCGGTCCTGCGGCAGATCGGCGAGGGCGGAGCCGTTGAGGATCTCGCCCTTCGGCACGAGCCGCGCCCCCGGCACCCGCACGATCTCCCACTCGGCCGGCTCGCGCACGTCGATCAGCTCGATCGGCTTGCCCGAGTCCTGCCAGTCCTTGAGCTCGGTGGCGGTGATCGTCGAGCCCTGCGTGGCGGCCTGCGCCTCGTCGGACACGGCGCCGCAGAAGTCGTCGTAGTCGATGAGCTCGGTGACCGTCGGGTTCTCACCGCAGATCGCGCAGCCCGGGTCCTTGCGGAGCCGGATCTTGCGGTAGGTCATCTCGAGCGCGTCGTACACCATGAGGCTGCCGAGCAGCGAGTCGCCGACGCCCGTCAGGAGCTTGATCGCCTCGGTGACCTGGATCGCGCCGATCGAGGCGCACAGCACGCCCAGGACGCCGCCCTCGGCGCAGGACGGGACCATCCCCGGCGGCGGGGGCTCCGGGTAGAGGCAGCGGTAGCACGGGCCGTGCTCGGCCCAGAAGACGGAAGCCTGGCCGTCGAACCGGTAGATCGAGCCCCAGATGTACGGCTTGCCGAGCAGCACCGCCGCGTCGTTGACCATGTACCGGGTGGCGAAGTTGTCCGTGCCGTCGACGATCAGGTCGTACTGCCGGAAGATGTCCATCACGTTGTCGTTGTCGAGGGCCTCGTTGTGCACCACGACGTTGACATACGGGTTGATCTCGAGCACCGAGTCGCGCGCCGACTCGGCCTTCGGCCGGCCGATGTCCGACTGGCCGTGGATGATCTGGCGCTGCAGGTTGGACTCGTCGACGGTGTCGAACTCGACGATGCCGAGCGTGCCGACCCCGGCCGCGGCGAGATACATCAGTGCCGGCGAGCCGAGACCGCCCGCGCCCACACAGAGCACGCGCGCGTTCTTCAGGCGCTTCTGCCCGGCGACACCCACGTCGGGGATGATCAGGTGCCGGGAGTAGCGACGGACCTCGTCAACGGAGAGGTCGGCGGCGGGCTCGACCAGTGGAGGCAACGACATGGTTCTCATTCTGCCGCGCCAGCACCGCAAACCCACGTGACCTACGGCACTTTGGCGCCGCTGTACCGCTGACCGTCGACGAACGGCCACGCGTTGGCGGCGCAGCCCTTCAGCCCGTACGTCTGCTGCTGCATCACCGGTGCCGGACGGCCGGGGCCGGGGCAGGCCTCGTGGCCGTTGCCGAGCTCGTGGCCGACCTCGTGGTTGATCACGTAGTGCTGGTAGTCCTCGACCGGCGCGCCGTAGTCCGGCACCCCGGTCAGCCAGCGGGCCAGGTTGATGACGACCTTCCCGGTGATCCGGCAGGAGCTGTACCCGGCGGTGTGCAACCCGGCGGTCGCGCAGATCTGCTCCGACGTGACCGGCGTGGCCAGGAAGATCGTGAAGTCGGCGGTGCCCTGGCCGGCGACCCGCTGCAGCCGCACCTGGCCGGCGGCGGGCCAGCCGCGCGGGTCGGCGAACACCCGCTCGACCGAGGCGGCGAACGCGTCCGCGTCCTGGCCGCTGCCGTTCTCCACCGCGACCCGGTACTTCCGCACCGTCCCCGCGCTGCCGGCGACCGGTCCGGCGCTGGTCGCGTACGCGAACGTGCCGGCGGCGCTGGACGGGCCGGCCTCCGGCGGCTGGCTCGCGGGGCGGCTCGGCGGGTCGAGCATCGGCGCCGGCCCGCGGGTCGCGGCGACCGTCACCGGCGCCTCCTTGTCGTCGCCGCCGAAGAACAGCAGGCGGCCCAGGCCGGCCGCGGCGATCAGGAACGCGGCGGCCATCACACCCGCGACGACGTAGCGCCGCCGCCGGCGGACCTGCTCACGCCGCCGGCGCTGCTCGGCCCGGACGACTTCACGGGCCTGCCGCGGGTCGCTCGGCAGCGGCACCGGCAGGCGGGATCCGCCGGAAGGGGGCGACTGGTCCTGGGAGCTGCCAGCAGGGCGTGCCAGGGCCCCGGAGCTGCCGGAAGGGTGGGACGGATCCCCGGAGCTGCCGGCATGGCGTGACAGGCCCCGGCGGTCGCTGCTCAGCCGGCTCGCCATCGATTGGTCAGCTTGCCATGCGCACCCGCGGCGCGCGCTGCCGCACCCCATCCCGCACCTGAGTTGCAACCTGCTGGGTGGCGGTCCGGCCGGCCTTGTCCTCCCGCAGCTCGTCGAGCATGCCGAACACGGCGCGCGCGACCGTGCGCGGCACCTCCATCTGCGCCACGTGGCCGACGCCCTCCAGCATCATCAGCCGGCTGTCCGGGATGAGGCGGGCGACCTGCGGCGCGGTGCGGATGTCGACGAGCCGGTCCTGCCGTCCGGCGATCACCAGCGTCGGCGCCTTGATCCTCGCGGCCATCTTCCACATGGAGCCCTCGCCCGGCAGGTACGCGCGCAGGAAGCTGCTCACCAGGCCGCGGAGGCTGCCCACGTACGCCTCGGCGTACCACGGCACCAGGTGCCGCCGCCGGGCCTCCTCGATCGCCTCCAGCCGCCGCTGCTCCGGGTAGCGGGTCGGGTCGGCGTAGCAGGACTCGATCACCATCGAGGCGAGGGCCTCCGGCTCCATCGACGACATCCGCCGGGCCGCCAGCTTCGCCGCGTTGGGCAGCAGGAGCAGCGGCACGATCGGCCCCTGCAGCGACCGGCGCGGGTCGAGGAACGGCATCGCCGGCGAGATCAGCGTCAGGCTGCGCACCAGGTCGGGGCGCAGCGCGGCGGCCACGACCACGGCCGCGCCGCCCATCGAGTTGCCGAACAGGTGGACCGGGCCGCGGTCGCTGTGCTCGACCCACCGGACGATGTGCGAGGCCATCGCCGCCAGCGAGTAGCTGCGGGCCGGGTCGCTGTACCCGAACCCGGGCAGGTCGATCGCCTGGCCGTCGAGCCGCCCGGCGAGCACGCCCGCCAGGTCGGTCCAGTTGGTCGAGGAACCGCCGAGGCCGTGCACGTAGACCGCCGGCTCGGCGCCCGGCGCGGTGGCCGGCGTGTCCCGCACGTATGCCTTCAGACCGTCGAGCTCCACCTCGCGCCCGGGCCACGTGTCCGGCAGCCGCTCAGGTGACGGGACGGTGAACTCCGGGACAAGGGCAGCTCTCTTCATGCTTACCAGTGTGCCCCAAGGGGTCTACGGCAGCCGTGCTTCCAAATTGCTTATCCGGCTGCCCGAAGGGCTATGGCAGCAGGGCCTCCAGGCGCCGGTTCACGGCCGCGAGTGTGGCGCGGACCACAGCCTGCCGCGGGTCGCCCGAGTTCACCGCGGAGCCCGTCAGCTGCTCGACCCAGCCGTCGTACAGCAGCAACAGCACGACGACGGCGACCTCGCAGCCGCCGAGCTGCACCACCGCGGCGTGCTCGATGTAACACCTGGCGCGGGACGTCGCGTCGACGTCGACCAGCAGCTGGTCCACGGCCGAGGCGGCGGCCGCCGCGGACAGCCGCAGGATGTAGCCGTCGACCGCCGGGCCGCTGGCGACCCCGACCGCCGGGTGACCGTCCGCGATCAGGCGCACCTCGACCACCGCGTCGACGCCCTGCGTGCTGACCTCGACCTGGTCGATGATCACCCGCGGCGACACGATGGTGCTGGACTGCGGCACCAGCGCCGGGGGCGCGTCCCGGTTCACCGGGACCGGCGCGTGCTCTCCCGGCGTTTTCGGCGCCTGTACAGGCTGCTGCAGGCCGGACGCGACGAGACCCGGCGGCTGCGGCGGCCGGCGCGGCTCGTCGACCTCGGCGTTCGGCGCCTCCGCACGGAACTGCTGCGGGAGCGCCTCGACCTCGGGGCGGGGGGCCTCGGCCGGGCGGCGCACGCCGCTGACCGGGCGCCGCCGGCGGGCCTCGCGGCCGTAGCCGGGCAGGGCGCTGTGCGGCGCGTTGCCCCGGATCGCCGGGCGGCCCAAGGGTGCGGCGGACTCCGGCGGGTTGGGCTCGGCGGCCAGACCCATCCGCTCGTTGAGCAGGCGCGCGACGGCCCGGCTGACCCGGCCCGGATCGGCCTCGTCGAGCAGCTCGAGCCGGAGCGTGTGCAGGCCGTCCGCGTTCTTGCGCAGCGTCGCCTCGCGTACACCGGAGACACCCTGCACGGCGCGGAGGACCGCCGGGATGTCGAACCCGTCGGGGCGGTCGTCCAGGCTGGGCTCGTCGTCCTCGTCCTCGCGCTCCTCGCGCAGGAACGTGGCGATCCTCGCCAGCTCCGCACCGCCGGCCGGGGTGGCCTCCGCCACGAGGGGCTCGACCTCGACCTCCGGCACCTGCGGCACGTCAGGGTGCGACGGGACGCGCTGCGGCAGCTCGGGGCCGTTGCCCCAGTCCGCGTCGGCGATCCCGGCGGGCTCCTGGGCGGCGTACGGCGGCTCCGACGCGAACGCCGGCATCGTCGGCTCCGCCGCGGACAGGGGCGTGGCGTTGCCGAGCAGCTCGGGCGGCAGGGGGCCGACGAGCGGGTCGTCCTCCGGCATCCGCTGCGTGGGCAGCGGCGGCACCGGGTGCAGCGCCGGCAGCGGTACCGGGTGCAGGGCGGGCTGCGGCACCGGGTGCAGCGCCGGCGCCGGGACCACCGGCTCCTGCGACGGCGCGGCCCAGTCGAACTCCGGGCCGGGCTGCTCGTACGCCTGGAAGCCGTTCGGGGGTGGCGGCTGCTGCTGCGGATACTCCTGCGACGGGTACTGCTGCTGGGGGTACTGCTGCTGCGGGTACTGCTGGCCCTGGTACGGGTACTGCTCCCGCCGATCCTGGCCCTGGTACTGCTCCTGTGCCTGGTAAGGCTCCTGGTGGCCGCCGGCCTGCGGGTCGAGGTGGGCCGTGCCGTTGGCGGCGGGCGTCTCCTGGTGGAACGCGCCGTTGTGCGGTCGGTTGTCCCTGGTCTCGTAGCCCCAGGCCTGGTCCGGATAGGCGGCGGGCCGGTCCGGGTAGGCACTGGCCTGATCCGGATAGGCGGCGGCCTGTTCCGGGCGGGCCGGGGTTTGGTCCGGGTAGGCGGCGGCCTGGTCCTGGTAGGCGGGAGCCTGGTCCTGGTAGGCGGCGCTCTGGTCCGGATAGGCGGGGGCTTGGTCCGGGTAGGCGGGGGTTTGGTTCGGGTAGGAGCCATACGGCGGCATGCCGTTGTCGCCGTGCACCCGGGCGCGGGGGTCGACCGGGCCGGGCAGGCCGCTGAGCCGGTCCAGGGCCGACGGTGCCGCGCCATAGCCGCCGGACGTCGGCGCGGGCGGCGGACCGTAGCCCCCGGAGGTCGGCCGGACCGCTTCCTCGCGCGCGTCGGCGACCGGGGCGGCGCCGTAGACGGTGCCGGAGCTGACGGCGGGCAGCGGGCCGGTGTGCCCGGTCTCGTGCGGCGGCTGGGCCTGCGCCGGCGACCCGGAGGCGGGGAGCGACCCGCTGGTCTCCGGCTGGCCGACGGAGCTCGGCCAGCCCTGGCCGTCGGGTCCGTAGTGCCCGTAGTGCAGCGACGTGGTGGGGTGCACCGGCGGCGGGGCGGACACCGGGGGGCTCATCGGGGCGAGCATGTCGGAGTAGGAGCCGCGGACCTCGGCGCGGCCACGCGGGCCGCCGCCATTGATCGAACCGCTGATCGAACCGCTGATCGAACCGTTGACCGACGCGCGCCCAGCGATGGCTCCTGTTGCCGGCTCACGCCATGCGGAGACGATCGCCTCGAGCGCGTCATCGCTCGGCGTCGACCCGTCACCATGGGTGCCGTCCGATGACCTGTGCGGATCCGTGTGTCCTCCTCCGCGATATGCGCCTGACCCTTGTGGGCTTCCGGCTTGCCCCGTTTCGTCCACCGCGCGCTCCTCCGTCGCCCCTAGGTGAGGCTACCGTGTGGGCGGAAAGGGGGTAAGTTGCAATCCCGACCCAAATCCGGATGGTGAACATGACCTCGGCGATGAGCGGCACCCAGGCGGCCGGACGGCCGGTGCGGCTGCCCCGGTCGGCCCGCCGCAAGCAACTGCTCGCCGCGGCGCAGCAGGTTTTCGTGGCGCAGGGTTACCACGCCGCCGCGATGGACGACATCGCCGAGCGGGCGGGTGTCTCCAAGCCCGTGCTCTACCAGCACTTCCCCGGCAAGCTCGAGCTCTATCTGGCGCTGCTCGACACGCACTGCGACGCGATGGTCTCGCGGATGCGCGCCGCGATGGAGGCGACCACCGACAACAAGGAGCGGGTCCGCGGCGCCATCCAGGCGTATTTCGACTTCATCGACCACGAGAGCGAGGCCTTCCGCCTCGTCTTCGAGTCGGACCTGCGCAACGACCCCGCGGTCCGCGAGCGGGTCGACCGGGTGGAGAGCGGCTGCATCGCCGCGATCACCGACACGATCATGGCCGACACCGACCTGAGCCAGGAGCGCGCCGAGCTGCTCGCGTCGGGGCTCGTCGGCGCCGCCGAGGTCGCGGCCCGGTTCTGGGTCGCCGGTGGCCGCCAGGTCGCGAAGCCCGAAGCGGAGGCGCTGCTGACCGCGCTGTCGTGGCGCGGCATCGCGAGCTTCCCCCTGCACGGCGAACACGCCTGATCGCGTTAGTCTTCAACCACACTGGGTGTGCGCGCCGAGGCACGGACGCGCCGCAGCCCGATCAAGGAGGAAGACGTGGAGGTCAAGATCGGCGTGCAGTATGCGCCTCGGGAGTTGGTGCTGGAGAGCAACCAGTCACCCGCCGAGGTCGAAGCTGCGGTCACCGACGCGATCGACGGTGGCGACAAGGGTGTGCTTTCTCTCGTCGACGACAAGGGCCGCCGGGTGATCGTCCCGGTCGGCAAGATCGCCTACGTGGAGATCGCCGAGTCGTCGCCGCGGCCGGTTGGGTTCTCTTCCGCGCGTTGACAGATAGCGCTCAGGCCCTGCCCCGTACGGGTGACAGGGCCTGGGCGTCGTCAGCCGTCGTGATCCGAGCTGTTCGATCCCTCGGTTGTTGAGCCTTCAGCTGTTGAGCCTTCAGCTGTTGGGCCTTAGTTGTTGAGCCCGACGGCGCCCATGCGGGCGGTGTGCGCCGAGGTCAGGCGCCTGAGCAGGGCCTGGAAGTCGGTGCCGCCGATGGCCAGCAGCTCGGCGAGCGACGGCCGCTCGGCCGCGACCCGCAGCGCCTGCGAGATGCCCTCGCCGACCAGGCGGCGTGCCCACATCGACAGCCGGTTGGCCACCTTCGGGTCGGCGGCGATCGCGGCCCGCAGCTCGTCGGCGGCGAAGTCGGCGTGCCGGGAGTCGTGCAGGACGTCCAGGATCAGGTCCTGGTCGGGGCCGGCGAGCACCGCCGCGACCTCGCGGGTGAAGTCGTCCGCGATGCCGTCGCCGACGTACGCCTTGGCCAGCCCCTCCAGCCAGTCGGCCGGCTCGGTCTGCTGGTGGTACTCCGACACCGCCTGCACGTAGGGCCGCATGGCGTCCTCGGTGTCGGCGCCGAGCTCAGCCAGGCGGTCGGACAGCCGGCGGTAGTTGGTGATCTCGCGGGCGGCCATCTCGCTGAGCACCGCCCGGCGGCGGAGGTCGGGCGCGAGCCGCGCGTCGGCCGCCATCCGGTCGAACGCGACCAGCTCGCCGAAGGCCAGCATGCCCAGCAGGTCGACCACAGCCGTGGCGGGCGGAGTGAGATCGGACACGACGGCACACTACATCGCCGGATCACCGGGCGCGCCCCGATGCCGGGCCGAAGCCCGGCCGAAGCCCGACCGAAGCCCGGCCGAAGCCCGACCGAAGCCGCAGGGCGGAACCGCTCGCAAGCCGGTACAATGACTCCGATAGCCGTGGACGGACCCTAGTCCTGGCGCCCGGCGCTTGTAGCCCGCGACCTTGATCATTTCGGTCGCGTGTGGCCCGCGCCCTACCCATTTGAGCGCACCCAGCTTCACCAGGGGCGCTCCCGCGAGAGAGACACCCTGAGCACAACATGACGATCGACAACACTGAGGCCGCCGAAGCAGTGGCCCCGCGCGCACCCGTGCGCCCAGACGCACCCACGTTCGCCGATCTGGGGGCGCGGCCGGAGACCGTGGCCGCCCTCGAAGCCGTCGGCATCATCCACGCGTTCGCCATCCAGGAATACGCCGTGCCGATCGCGCTGCGCGGCACCGACCTCATCGGCCAGGCGCCGACCGGCACCGGCAAGACGCTCGGCTTCGGCGTCCCGCTGCTGGACCGGGTCACCGCCCCCACCGAGGGCGCCGACGGCCTGCCGCAGGCGCTCGTCGTGGTCCCGACCCGCGAGCTGGGCCTGCAGGTGGCCCGCGACATCGCCGCCGCCGGCAAGACCCGCGGCGTCCGCGTGCTTCCGCTGTATGGCGGCGTCGCCTACGAGCCGCAGGTCGACGCGCTGCAGAAGGGCGTCGAGATCGTCGTCGGCACCCCGGGCCGCCTGCTCGACCTGGCCAAGAGCAAGCACCTGCGGCTGCACGCCGTGCGGGCGCTCGTGCTCGACGAGGCCGACCGCATGCTCGACCTGGGCTTCCTCGACGACGTCGAGCGGATCCTGACCCTGCTGCCGGAGGACCGGCAGACGATGCTGTTCTCCGCCACGATGCCCGACCCGATCGTCACCCTCGCCCGGCGGTTCCTGCGCCACCCGATGACGATCCACGCGCACCACGACGCCAGCACCGGGCCGTCGCCGCTGACCAAGCAGTTCATCTACCGCACCCACCCGATGAACAAGATCGAGATCGTGGCGCGGGTCCTGCAGGCGGAAGACCGCGGCCTGACCATGATCTTCACGCGCACCAAGCGCGCCGCCGACCGCGTCGCCGAGGACCTGGACTTCCGCGGCTTCGCCGCCGCCGCCGTCCACGGCGACCTCGGCCAGGGCGCCCGCGAGCGCGCCCTGCGCGCCTTCCGCGCCGGCAAGATCGACGTGCTGGTCGCCACCGACGTCGCCGCCCGCGGCCTCGACGTCTCCGGCGTCACCCACGTCATCAACTACGACTGCCCCGAGGACCAGGACACCTACACCCACCGCATCGGCCGCACCGGCCGCGCGGGCGCGACGGGCGTCGCCGTGACGTTCGTCGACTGGGAGGACATGCCCCGCTGGCGGATCATCGACAAGACGCTGGGCATGGACCTGGCGGAGCCGCCGGAGACCTACCACACCTCGGCCCACCTGCTGACCGACATCGGCATCCCCGAGGGCATCACCGGCTCCCTGCCGACCGCGGACCGCAAGCGCGCCGGCCTCGCCGCCGAGCAGCTCGAGGACATCGAGGGCAAGCCCCGCGGCCGGGGCCGCACCCGTGGCCGTGGCCGCGGCGGCGACTCATCTAGCTCCGCCCCCGCCACGGACCCGACCGGCGAGCCCCGCCGTCCCCGCCGCCGCAGGCGGCGCGGCGAGGTCGACCCCGCCGAGCTGCCCCTCACCGACACCGCCGAGGCCACCGGCACCTCCGCGGACGCCGGCGAGCAGTCGGAGCCCCGTCCGGCCCGCACCCGCACCCGCCGCCGCCAGGTGGTCGAGGGCTCGGACACCGCGGACACCGGCCCCGTCGCCACCGCCGAGGCCACCGAGGACGGCGAGCCCCGCACCGCCCGCGCCCGCATCCGCCGCCGCCGTCGCGGCGGCCGCGGCAAGGGCGGCGAAGGCCCCGCCACCGAGGCCGGCGACAGCCCCGAGGCCTGACCCTTCCGGCCGTCCGCGGCCGACTCATCCCGACGATCCGAACAGCGCGGCAGGCTCCCGGCTTGCCGCGCTGTTCGCCGTCCTGACACCGGCACCGCCGCCGGCGTTGGCGCCTTCGCCGAGCATGGGCTGCCACCGCTCTCGCAGGTCCGGAAGGGGACCTCGAAGTTGCCGGCATTGATCAATGTTGGTGGGGTGGGGGTGGTGGAAGTCCGTGGGGTGGTCAGGGGACGGCGACGGTGAACTCGACGCGGTGGACCTGGCCGGCGCGCTGGAACTCGAAGTAGAGGCGGTAGCGGCCGCTGCTCGGGGCCGACAGCCAGAACTTCACCGCGCCGCCGACCAGTTCGGTCTCGGGGTGCACGTGCAGGTAGCCGAGGTCGCCGTCGCGGAGGACGACGAGGTGGCCGTACGTGCCGAGATAACGCTGCAGGTCGGTGACGGGGCTGCCCGAGGCCAGCACCCGCAGCGACAGCGGCTGGGTGGCGTTGACCGCCGGGGTGCCCTCCATCGTCACCGTCATCCCGGCGACCTCCGCGGTCCGGGCGGGCGCGGGAAGGGCCACCGGCTGGTAGTCGCCGGCGACGGTGGCGTCCACGGCGAGCGTGACCGGGACCTGGGCGCCGGTCGCGTCGAAGGCGACGAAGTCCGTGTAGATCCGCCAGATGCCCGGCGACGGCAGGGTCAGCGGGATCGACCAGGTGCCGTCGGGGGCCATCTCCGGGTGCAGGTGCTGAAACCCGGACAGGTCGTGCCGGGCCACCACCAGGTGCATGAGCTTCTCGTGGTTGACCGCGAAGCGGGTGACCGGTTTGCCGTCCGGGCCGAGGATCCGGAATGCGAACGGCTGGGTGGCGCCCGCGGCGAACGTCGTGGTCGTCGGCGACAGCGTGAAGCCGGCGGCGCTGAGCGACAGGCCGCCCAGGTCGCCCGAGGTCGCGCCGCCGTGGGAGTGCGAGGGGATGGCCGTCGGGGCGGGGGCGGCGGCCGGCGGTGATGCGGTGGACCTGGCGATCACGAAGCCAAGCAGCAGCGCCAACACGAGTCCACCCGCGACGACCGGCCCCTTCATGCCCAAGACCGTAGCGGCAGGCCGTCGCTACCACTCCACCGGGGGACTTTTAGTCACGTTTGTCCAAATCGTGGCGTTAGTGACACGTGGGGTCAATCGGCAAGATGTGGACCGCGGCCGCGGGCATGGTCGCTGCGTTGATCGTGCCCGGCATCGGGTTCGCCGACCCGGTCACCGACCGGCAGCGGCAGCTCGCCACCGCCTGGCAGGAGCTGGAAGGCGTCATCGAGCGGTTCAACGCCATACGCGACGACCTGCGCGCCACCGAGGCGCAGCTCGAGCGGGTGAACGCCCGCACCGGCCCGCTGCAGGCGAGCGTCGACGCCGCCCAGCGCGACGCGGACGAGCTCGCCGCCAGGCTCTACCGCAGCGGCGCCGTCACCAGCACGGCCGTGCTCGTCAGCGCGCCGTCGCCGGAGTCGTTCATGGACCAGCTGGCGACCCTGGACCACCTGCAGCGCCGGCGTACCGACGCGCTGCGCCGCCTGAAGGCCGACAAGGCCGCGCTCAAGAAGGAGCAGGCCGACCTCGGCGACCTCCAGGTCCGCCAGCGCACCCAGGAGCAGGAGCTGGGCCAGCGCAAGGCGACGATCGAGGCGCAGGTCCGGCGGCTCGGCGGAGCCCGGGCCGCACGCACCGCCAGGACGCCGTCCGGCGCGCTGCACGACGGCTACGTGCCGCGCTTCACCGACGACCCGGCCGGGCGCGCGGTCAGGTACGCCTACTCGCAGCTGGGCAAGGTGTACCGGTGGGGCGCCGACGGCCCGGACACGTTCGACTGCTCGGGCCTGACGATGGCCGCGTGGAAGGCGGCCGGCGTGGTCCTGCCGCACAACGCGGCGAGGCAGAAGAAGACCGTCACGCCGATCAGGCGCGAGGAGCTGCGCCCCGGCGATCTCGTCTTCTACTACAAGGACGTCAGCCACGTCGGCATGTACATCGGCGACGGCAGGGTGATCGAGGCGCCGCGCGAGGGCGAGCGGATCTCGATGCGGCTGCTCGACTACGCCCCGATCGTGGGCTACGGACGGCCGGACTACCGATAGAAGATCAGCGCATCGCCATCAAGCCAACACGATGCGCTGATCAACTCCACGCGGACCAGCTACGACGGGCCTGTTTGTGTCCTAACGGACGAGGCGTGCCAGTCGGCTTGGCGACAGCATCATCCTGACAGTGGACATCTACTGGCTGTCTCCCCCTGCGCGTCCGCATCCAGGAGTGCCCCCATGAGGCGTCGCCGCCGCTCCCGTTTATCCCTGGGCCTAGTGCTCGCGCTCTGCGTCCCGGCCTCGGCGGCGCTCACCGCACCCGAGGCGGCGGGCGCCGTGACCACGCTGCCGAGCGGGTTCTCCGAGCAGGTCGTGCTGTCCGGGCTCAACCACCCGACGAAGCTGGTGTTCTCTCCTGACGGACGGGTGTTCGTCGCGGAGAAGGGCGGCACGATCCAGGTCTACGACAGCCTGTCGGACCCGACGCCGACCCTGTTCGCCGACCTGAGCGCCCGCGTCCACGACAACGAGGACAAGGGCCTGCTCGGCCTGGCGCTGCCGCCGAACTTCCCGTCCAACCCGTCGGTGTACGTCACGTACACCGCGACGCAGCCCATCGGCGGCGGACTCGACCTCGGCGACACCTGCCCGACACCCGGCACCGGCTGCATCGTCAGCGGGCGGCTGTCGAAGCTCACCGCGAGCGGCAACACGTGGACCGGCACCGAGCAGGTGCTCATCAACGACTGGTGCCAGCAATTCGAGACCCACTCGGTGGGCGACGTGCGCTTCGGCCCCGATGGCGCGCTCTACGTCAGTGGCGGCGAGGGCGCCAGCCCCGTCTTCACCGACTGGGGCCAGCAGGGCAACCCGGTCAACCCGTGCGGCGACCCGCCCGGCGGCGTCGGCGCGGCGCTCAGCCCGCCCACCTCCGAGGGCGGCGCCCTGCGCTCCCAGGACGTGCGGACCCTCGGCGACCCGACGGGCCTGAGCGGCACCATCATCCGGATCGACCCGGTCACCGGCGCCGCGAAGACCGACAACCCGCTCTACAACGCGACCACCGACCCCAACGCGCGGCGGATCGTGGCGTACGGCCTGCGCAACCCCTTCCGGTGGACGTTCAAGCCCGGCAGCAGCGAGATCTGGATCGGCGACGTCGGCTGGCGGACCTGGGAGGAGATCAACCGGCTGCCCAACCCGCTCGCGACGCCCGTCACCAACTTCGGCTGGCCGTGCTTCGAGGGCAACTCGCAGCAGCCCGGCTACCGCGACGCGAACCTGAACCTGTGCACCTCGCTGTACAGCCAGAACACGGCGACCGGTCCGGTCTACACCTACGGGCACCACCAGCAGGTCAACGACAACGACGGCTGCCCGACCGGCGGGTCCAGCCCGACCGGCGTCGCGTTCTACCCGACGTCCGGCGGCGCCTACCCGGCCAAGTACCAGGGCGCGCTCTTCTGGGGTGACTACGCCCGCCGCTGCGTCTACGCGATGCTGCCGACCAACGGCACCCCCGACCCGACCAAGATCGAGACGTTCGCGCCCGGCGCGGCCGGCCCCGTCGACCTGGAGATCGGCCCCGGCGGCGACCTGTACTACGTCGACGTCGACGGCGGCACGGTCCGCCGGATCAACTACAGCGCCGGCAACCAGCCGCCGACCGCGGTCATCGGCGCGGACAAGACCTCCGGCGCGCCGCCCCTGACCGTCCAGTTCAACTCCGCCGGCACCAGCGACCCCAACAGCGGCGACGTCCTCACGTACCAGTGGGACTTCACCAACAACGGCAGCTACGACGCGACCGGCCCGACCGCGAGCTTCACCTACACGACCGCCGGCAACTACACGGCCAAGCTGCGGGTCACCGACGCGGGCGGGCTGTCGGACACCAAGTACCTGCAGATCCTCGTCGGCTCCGACGCGCCGGTACCGGTGATCGACACCCCCGCGGCCGGCTTCACGTGGGCGACCAACGACACGGTCAACTTCACCGGACACGCCACCGACGTCCAGGACGGCAACGTCCCCGCGGCCAACCTGCACTGGCAGCTGATCCTGCAGCACTGCGCCTCGGCCGACAACTGCCACCAGCACTACATCAGCGAGACCGACGGCGCGTCCGGCTCGTTCGTCGGGCCGGACCACGAATACCCGTCCTATGTGGAGCTGCGGCTCACGGCGACCGACAGCAGCGGGCTCAGCACCACGGTCAGCCGCCGGCTGGACCCGAAGACCGCGAACATGACGTTCAACACCGTGCCGAGCGGCCTCAACATCACCGTCGGCTCGGTCACCGGCGTCACGCCGTTCACCGCGACGGTCATCCAGAAGTCGACGCAGACCGTGTCGGCGCCGACGCCGCAGACGCTCAACAGCACCCAGTACACCTTCGGCTCCTGGAGCCAGGGCGGCGCGGCCACGCAGGTGATCACCGCGCCGACCACGGCGACGACCTACACCGCGACCTACGCGGCGACCGGCGGCGGCACGTGCTCCGACAGCTTCGGCTACGTGTGCACCACCGCCACCAAGGCGTTCGTCAACGCCGACACGACGGTGCTGAGCCTGACCGGCGACGAGGCGCTGCAGCAGATCTCCCTGCCGTTCCCGGTCAAGTTGTACGGCGCTTCGTACTCGACCGCGTGGGTCGACACCAACGGCGTCGTCAGCCTGGTCAACCCGAACGGGCCGAAGTGGGACAACACCGCGGTGCCGAGCGCGGCCCTGCCCAACGCGGCGGTCTACGCCTTCTGGGACGACCTCGTGGTCGACGCCAACGCTTCGGTGCGGACCACGACCCTCGGCACCGCGCCCAACCGCCAGTTCGTCGTCGAGTGGCGCAACCCGTACATCTACGGCAACACCAGCCGGCGCGTCACGTTCGAGGCGATCCTCTCGGAGAACGGTGACGTGGTCACCAACTACGCGAGCCTCGACAACGACATCGAGAAGGGCAACGCGGCGACGGTCGGTATCGAGAACGCCGACGGCACCGTGGGCCTCGCGTACTCCGTCAACACCCCGAAGCTCCAGTCCGGCCGCGCGGTCGTCTTCACCGCGCCGGGCGGCACGACCCCGCCGCCCCCGCCGCCGCCGTCCACCGGGACGGTCAGCGGCACCGTGAGCGTCGCGGGCGGCGGGCCCGTCGCCGGGGCGACCGTGACCCTCACGGCCGGCACGACGACGACCACCGACGCCTCGGGCAAGTACAGCTTCTCGAGCGTGGCGTACGGCTCGTACACCGTGAGCGCCACCGCCAACGGGCAGTCGACGTCGGCGGCACTCACCGTCGACGCCGCCACGGAGACGCTCAACCTGACGCTGCCGGCCCCGCCGCCGCCGACCGGGAACTATGGGATCACCACGGTGGCCACCCCGTTCGTCCCGGCCGACGCCACGGTGCTCACGCTCACCGGTGACGACAACATCCAGCAGGTCACGCTGCCGGCGCCGGTCACGTTGTACGGCGTCACCTACACCACGGCGTGGATCGACACCAACGGCAAGGTCTCGTTCGTCAACCCGGGCGGCGCCTACGTGGAGCACTCCGCGCTGCCGTCGACCGCCGCCCCGAACGCGACCGTCTACGCCTTCTGGGACGACCTCGTCGTCGACGGCTCCGCGTCGGTGCGCACCGCGCTCGTCAACGGTTCGGTCGTGATCGAGTGGCGCAACCCGTACATCTACGGCAACGGCGTCCACAACCGGGTGACGTTCTCCGTCGTGTTCGCCCCCGACGGGGTGATCACACTGCACTACTCCAGCCTGGACAACGACATCGAGAAGGGCGGCGGCGCCACCGTCGGCGTCGAGAACGCCGCCGGCACCACGGCCGCGCAGTACCTGTTCAACCAGCCGTTGCTGGTGTCGGGGACGGCGGTCCGGTTCACGCCTTAGCGGGTTTCTGTCGTACCCGGCGGCTAAGTTCGTGGGGTGCGATCTGAGGCATCGGAACTTCTGAAGAAGCTCGCTGGTCCTTCCGCCGAACTGCGGGAGGACCAGTGGGCCGCCATCTCCGCCCTGGTGGCGGAGCGCCGCCGCGTCCTCTGCGTGCAGCGCACCGGCTGGGGCAAGTCCGCGGTGTACTTCATCGCCACCGCCCTGCTGCGCGCCCGCGGCGCCGGCCCGACGGTGATCGTCTCGCCGCTGATCGCCCTCATGCGCAACCAGGTCGACGCCGCAGCTCGCGCCGGGATCGCCGCCCGCGCGATCAACTCGGCCAACCTGGAGGAGTGGGACCAGATCACCGGCGAGATCGCCGCCGGCACCGTCGACGTCCTGCTGGTCTCGCCCGAGCGGCTCAACAACCCCGACTTCCGCGACAACGTGCTGCCCAAGCTCGCCGCGAGCACCGGCCTGCTCGTCGTCGACGAGGCGCACTGCGTCTCCGACTGGGGCCACGACTTCCGCCCCGACTACCGGCGGCTGGCCACCCTGCTGGCCGACCTCGCCCCCGGCACGCCGGTCCTGGCCACCACCGCCACCGCCAATGCCCGCGTCACCGCCGACGTCGCCGAGCAGCTCGGCGACGCGCTCGTGCTGCGCGGCTCGCTCGACCGCGAGTCGCTGCGCCTCGGCTCGCTGACGCTGCCGTCCGCGCCGCACCGGCTCGCCTGGCTCGGCGAGCACCTCGGCGCGTTCACCGGCTCCGGGATCATCTACACGCTGACCGTCGCCGCCGCCCACGAGACCGCCGCCTATCTGCGCGGTTGTGGCTACGAGGTCGCCGCCTACACCGGCCAGACGGAGAATGCGGACCGCCTCGCCGCCGAGGAGGACCTGCTCAACAACCGGATCAAGGCCCTCGTCGCCACGTCCGCGCTCGGCATGGGCTTCGACAAGCCCGACCTCGGCTTCGTCGTGCACCTCGGCGCCCCGTCGTCGCCGATCGCCTATTACCAGCAGGTCGGCCGGGCCGGCCGCGCCGTCGACAAGGCCGACGTCCTGCTCCTGCCCGGCACCGAGGACCAGGCGATCTGGCGGTATTTCGCGTCCCTCGCCTTCCCACCCGAGGCGCAGGTCCGCAGCGTGCTGTCCGTCCTCGGCGCGGCGGGCCGGCCGATGTCCACCGCCGCCATCGAGCCGCAGGTCGAGCTGCGCCGCGGGCGGCTCGAGCTGATGCTCAAGGTCCTCGACGTCGACGGAGCCGTCCGTCGCGTCCGCGGCGGCTGGGAGTCCACCGGCGCGCCCTGGCGCCACGACAGCGAGCGCTATGACCGCATCGACGCGGCCCGCGCCGCCGAGCAGGACGCGATGCGCCAGTATGCCGCCCTGACCACGTGCCGCCTGGAGTTCCTGCGCCGGACCCTCGACGACCCGGCCGCCGCCCCCTGCGGCCGCTGCGACACCTGCGCGGGCACCTGGTATCCGGCGGAGGTCTCCGACGACGCCCTCGCCTCGGCCCGCGCCCACCTCGGCCGCACCGGCGTCGAGATCGCCCCGCGCAAGCTGTGGCCGACGGGCCTCTCCGCCGTCGGCGTCTCCCTCACCGGCAAGATCCCACCCGCCGAGCAGACCCTCCCCGGCCGGGCGATCGGCCGGCTCAGCGACCTCGGCTGGGGCGACAAGCTGCGCAGGCTGCTCGCCGCCCCCGACGCACCGCTCCCCGACGACATCTTCGCCGGCGTCGTCGCCACCCTGACCGAGTGGGCGAAGGGCGACGAGCGCTGGCCCGCCCGCCCCGTCGGCGTCGTGGTCCTCGGCTCCCAGAGCACCCCCGTCCTGCTGGAGTCGCTGGGCGCCCGCATCGCCGAGGTCGGCCGGATGCCGCTGCTCGGCACGGTCCAGCCGGCGCACACGGCCGACGCCGCCTCCCGCACCAACAGCGCCCAGCGGGTCCGCGCCCTGCACACCGCCTTCACGGTCCCGCCGGAGCTGGCCGCCCGGCTGGGGACCCTCGACGGCCCGGTCCTCCTCGTCGACGACCTGGTCGACACCGGCTGGACGATGGCCATCGCCGGCCGCCTCCTGCTGCGCGCCGGCGCCCCGGCGGTCCTGCCCTTCGCCCTCGCCGTCTCCGCCTGACCGCTTCCGCCCGTTCTCGTGATCCCGAGCAGTTTCGGCTGTTCTGGCCACCAGAGTCGTCCGGGATCACGGGCGGCTCTCGTGATCCGGTAGACCTTGTGCACCGCCTGGCGGCAGGGGGTCTTCCGGGTTCTGAGGGTGGGCCGGCCGTTCTCATGATCCCGAATGGTTTTGGCTGCTCTGGCTACCAGAATCGTTCGGGACCACGGGATGGCTCTCGTGATCCGGTAGACCTTGTGCGCACATGGCGGCGGGAGGGCTTCCGGGTGCTGCGGCGGGGTCGGCCGGCTTTCCGTGATCCCGAATGGTTGTGGTTGTTTGGCTACCGGAATCGTTCGGGATCATGGGGTGGGGCGGCATCAGGGGGTGTCGTCGGGCCACCAGGCGGCTCGGCGCATGTCTATTTTGTCCGACCTGAGGGGGGTGCCTTCCTCGCGATGGCGGCGGAGGGCCTCCTGCTCGTGGCCCGGGACGAGGCGGCCGTTGGCGGCGACGACGCGGTGCCAGGGGACGCCGCCGCCGTAGTGGGACATGACGGCGCCGACCTGGCGGGGGCCGCCGCGACCCAGGTACTCGGCGATGGCGCCGTAGGACATGACGCGGCCGGGCGGGATGCGCTCCACCACGGTGAGGACCAGCTCTGCGAAGTCGTCGTCGGCCACGATATGGGAACCTACCGTGGATCGACGGTGGCGACCCGGCAAGATAGGCGGCGTGCGCACCCAGGTCACCGAGGCTCGACGGATCGTGGTCAAGGTCGGGTCGTCGTCGCTGACCACCGCGGCAGGCGGGCTCGACGGCAAGCGGGTCGATGCGCTCGTCGACGCCCTGGCGGGGAGCCCAGCGGAGGTGGTGCTGGTGTCGTCGGGGGCGATCGCGGCCGGGCTGGCGCCGCTGGGGCTGCTGAGGCGGCCGAAGGACCTCGCGACGCAGCAGGCGGCGGCGAGCGTCGGGCAGGGGCTGCTGATGCGGGCCTACAACGACGCGTTCGCCAGGCACGGCAGGGTCGTCGGGCAGGTGCTGCTGACGGTCGACGACGTGACCCGCCGGGCGCACTACCGCAACGCGTACCGGACCCTGCGCCGGCTGCTCGACCTGCGGGCGGTCCCGGTCGTCAACGAGAACGACACGGTCGCCACGGAGGAGATCCGGTTCGGGGACAACGACCGGCTCGCCGCGCTGGTCGCGTCCCTCGTCCACGCGGATCTGCTGGTGCTGCTGTCGGACGTGGACAGCCTGTACACGGGCGACCCGTCGCTCCCGACCTCCAGGAAGATCACCGACGTACGAACGCCGGACGACCTGCTGGACATCGACGTGAAGCGGCCCGGGAAGGCCGGGGTCGGCACCGGCGGCATGGTGACGAAGGTCGAGGCGGCGAGGATCGCGACGACGAGCGGCATCCCGGTGGTGCTGACGTCCGCGCCCAACGCCAAGGCGGTGCTCGACGGGGAGCCGGTCGGGACGCTGTTCCACCGGCTGCGGGAGCGACCGCAGGCGCGGCTGTTCTGGCTCGCGCACGCCACCAGCCCCCGCGGCCGGCTGCACCTGGACCCCGGCGCCGTGCAGGCCGTGCGGCAGCGGCACGCGTCGCTGCTGCCCGCCGGGATCACCGCGGTCGACGGCCGGTTCGCCGCGGGGGACCCGGTGGACCTGGTCGACGTGGGCGGCGTGCCGGTGGCCCGCGGCCTGGTCAACTACGACGCGGCCGAGCTGCCGCCGCTGCTCGGCCGGTCGACGGGGGAACTCGCCGCCGCGCTGGGCCCGGCGTACGAGCGCGAGGTCGTCCACCGCGACGACCTGGTCCTTCTGTAAGACCTACAAGGTGCGGCCCACGCCGCCGCGGCGGGGGTCGCCGGCGGCGCCCGCGAGACCGACGGCGCTGACGCCGCCGAAGTAGTGGTCGAGCCGGTCCCACTGCTGCACCTTGAAGCCGGTGAAGTGCGACGGGTCGCAGCCGGGCTCCAGGTGGACGAGCCGCGACCCGTCCACCGACACGGGGTGGAAGCGCGGCCGGCGGATCGCGGTCGTCATGTCGTCGCCGTGGACGAGGACGTTGGTGAGCGTCTGGATGATCGCGGTGCGGATGCGGGTCGCGCCGGCCGAGCCGATCGCCATGACCAGCGCGCCGGCGGGGTCCAGGACCACGGCCGGGCACATGCACGACGCCATCCGCTCGCCGGGCAGCGTGCCGGGGCGGATCAGCTCGCCCTCGCCGAGCATCGAGTTGAGGTGGACCCCCAGGCCGGGCAGCCACACCCCGGCCCCGATCCCGAGCGTCATGGTGATCACGCAGGCGTTGCCCGCGCTGTCGACGACCGAGATGTTGGTGGTGTCGCCGAGGCGCTGCGACCCGTACGCCAGCAGCGCCGACGCGAGATCGAGCGGCGAGAACAGGGGCGGCAGCGCGGCGATGGTCCTGATCGTCTCGTTCAGGTCGGCGCGGGCCAGCACCCGGCAGGGACCGAACGAGGCCGCCGAGACCGGCGCCTGCACCACGCGGTACGACGACAGATCCAGCGGACTGAGCACGCCACCGCCGGCGGCCACCTCCGCCACCATCGCGGCGCCGATCCGCCCGGTGTAGAAGGCGGCCGGACCCTCCTCCGCCAGGATCCCGAACGTCGTGTCGAGCCCGGGGTGGTGCAGCAGCTCGCCGCCCTCCAGGAGCCGCCCGTCCGGCGCGTACACCGCGGCACCGAGACCCGGCAGCATCGCCGGCGCGAGCGACACGAGCGTGCGGGCGTGCGCACCCGGCAGGAGCACGCCGCTGCGGGCCAGGTTCTGCGCCGGCGCCACGATCCGCTGCCAGGGGAGGCGGCCCCAGCGCCGGTGGATCTCGCCGGCCCCGGCCGGGATGCCGGGCACGCCGACGCTCGACGCGCCGATCTCGTACCGCTGCGGCACACCGCCGAAGGAGATCTTGATCGGCTCCATCGGGGCCGCGGGGGCGGTGCTGCCCAGGCCGGGCACCGAGCAGAAGAAGTCGAGGCAGGTGACCTCGCCGGTGGTCGCGTCGAAGTAGGTCGCGAACCCACCGCCGGCGAGCCCGGTCAGGACGCTCTCCGCGGCGCATCCCGCCAGCATCGCGGCGACGGCGGCGTCGGCCGCGGACCCGCCGGCCGCGAGGACCCGCAGCCCGACCTCGGTCGTGGCCGGATGCCCGGCGGCGACCCCGGCCGGCACCGACGACCTGGGGCGTGACTGGGGCTGCAGCAGCGCGGTGGACAGCGGAGGTTCCTTTCCTGCGAGGCGATGGCTAGCATCCGTGGACCATGGCCCCAGACGTGCGAACCGAGGTCCTGCCGGGACGTGTGCGGGCGGGCTACGCGCTCGGCTCACTGGTCACCGGCGCGTTCGGCACCGTGCCGGGACTCCTCCTACTGCCATACCTGACGGACACCCTCGGCGTCGCTGCCGGGGTGGCCGGGCTGCTGGTGCTGGCGCCGAAGGCGTGGGACGTGCTGATCAACCCGGTTGCCGGGAGGATTTCCGATCGTACTCGCACCTCGATGGGTGCCAGGCGGCCATTTCTGCTCTTCGGCGGCCTCGCGCTCGCGGTGCTGTTCGCCGGGATCTTCGCCGCGCCGTTCGGTGGCGGATCGGCCGCATACGCGGCCGTGATGTTCCTGCTCGCGGCGACCGCGTTCGCGTTCTACCAGGTGCCCTACGTCGCGATGCCGGCCGAGATGACCGACGACTACGCCGAGCGGACCCGGCTGATGAGCTGGCGGGTCGCGATCCTCGCGGTCGCGATCCTGGTGTCCGGCGCGCTGTCGCCGATGGTGACGAAGCAGTTCGGGGGCGGCGTCCCCGGTCACCGGGCGATGGGGGTGTTCGTCGCCGCGTTGATCCTCATCGGCACCTTCGGCTCCTTCTTCGGCACCAGGAGCGCCCCGGTCGGCAAGGTGCTGCCGAGCGAGCCGTCGTTCGCCGCGCAGCTGAAGGTCGTGCGGGGCAACCGGCCGTTCCGGCTGCTGCTGATCTGCTTCGTCGTGCAGGCCGCCGGCATCGCCACCATGCTCGCCGGGGTCAGCTACTTCGCCACGCAGATCCTCGAGTCCCCGGACACCGGCGCGACGCTGCTCTTCGCCTGCTTCGTCGGCCCGGCGCTGCTCGTGATGCCGGTCTGGACCCGGGTCGGCGCGCGGCTCGGGAAGCTGCGCTCCTACACGGTCGCGTCGCTGGTGTTCGCGGCCGCCGCGGCGCTGCTGGCGTTCGCCCCGTTGCTGCCCGCCGTCGCCGTGTACGTCCTCACCGGGCTGGTCGGCAGCGGATACGCGGGGCAGCAGGTCTTCGGCATGGCCATGCTGCCGGACTGCATCGCCTTCGACGCGCGGCGGACCGGGCGGCGCCAGGCCGGCGTGTTCACCGGCCTGTGGACCGCGGGGGAGACGTTCGGCATGGCGCTCGGCCCCGGCGTCTTCGCCGTCCTGCTGGCGATCTTCGGATACGTCTCCAGCTCGTCGGGGGAGGCGGCCGTACAGCCGGACACCGCGAAACTCGGGGTTCTGCTCGGATTCACCGTCGTGCCGGCCATCGTCGTGGCATCGGCGCTCATCGGTCTGCGAGGCTACGACCTGACCGAACGACGGCTCACCGAGGAGGTCTCGTGAAGGGTGTCCCGGCCGAGCAGGTGCTCGCGGAGCTCGCCGAGCTGCGCAAGGCTGACCTGCCGACGCACGGCGGGCGGCTGTTCGCCTACGTCTACGACCCGGCGGTGCCCGGGCTCGACGAGCTGGCCGCCGCCGCGTACGCATCGTCCGCGCACGTCAACGGGCTGGACCCGACCGCGTTCCCGTCGCTGCTGCGGATGGAGAACGACCTCGTCGGCATGGCCGCGGCGGTCCTCGGCGGCGGCCCGGCGACGGTCGGCAGCGTCACCAGCGGCGGCACCGAGTCGCTCATCCTCGCCGTGAAGGCCGCCCGGGACGCCGCGCCGCACATCGCCGAGCCGCGCCTGGTGATGCCGGTGACGGCGCACGCCGCGCTCGCGAAGGCCGCCGCCTACCTCCGGGTGGCGTTGGATGTCGTGCCGGTCGGCGCCGACCTCCGGGTCGACCCGGCGGCGGTCGCGGCGGCCATCGGGCCCTCCACGGTGCTCGTGGCGTGCTCGGCGCCGTCCTACGCGCACGGGCTCATCGACCCGGTCGAGCCGATCGCGGCCGCCGCCGCCGCGGCCGGGGTCCGCTGCCACGTCGACGCCTGCTTCGGCGGGTGGACGCTGCCGTTCCTGCGCCGCCTCGGCGAGCCGGTCCCGCCGTTCGACCTGTCCGTCCCGGGCGTCACCAGCATCTCCGTCGACCTGCACAAGTACGCGTACGCGCCGAAGGGCGTCTCGGTCCTGCTGCACCGCGACGAGCAGCTGCGGCTGCCGCAGTACTTCGGCTACGCCGACTGGCCGGGGTACACGATGGTCAACCCGGTCATCTCCTCGACCCGCTCCGGCGGGCCGATCGCGGCCGCCTGGGCGACGCTGCGGCACCTCGGCGACGACGGCTACCTGGCGCTGGCCGCCACCACCCTCGAGGCGGTGCGCGGGCTGGCCGCCGCCGTCTCCGCCGTGGACGGGCTCGTCCTGCTGCCGGTCGAGTCGACGGTGGTCGCGTTCCAGTCCACCTCGGTGGATCTCTTCGTGCTCGCGGACGAGCTGGCGGCGCGGGGGTGGCACACGCAGCCGCAGTTCCAGCACGGTGACATCGCGCCGTCGGTACACCTGACGGTGACCGCGGCGGTGGCGCCCCGGGTGTCGGAGTTCGCGGCGGATCTCGCCGCCTCGGTCGACGCCGCCCGCGCACTCGGGCCGGTCGCGCTTCCTGATGGGATCTTCGATCTTCTGGGGTCCGTCGAAGCGGTCGCGGCCGCCCTCGGCGTCGGCTCCGGTCCGTCGGTGCTGCCCGACCGGATGGCCGTGATCAACACGTTGTTGAACGCGGCGCCACCGGCCGTGCGCGAGCAGTTACTGGTCGCATTCCTCAGTCTGCTGCAGCGGCCGACGAGCGTAGGCTGACAGACATGTCGAGTGTCCTGGGCGACCCGATCAAGTTCGTGCTCAACTGGGGCCGCCGCTATTCGCTGTGGGTGTTCAACTTCGGTCTCGCCTGCTGCGCGATCGAGTTCATCGCCACCTCGATGGGGCGGCACGACTTCATGCGCCTCGGCGTCATCCCGTTCGCGCACGGGCCGCGCCAGGCCGACCTCATGGTCGTCTCCGGCACCGTCACCGACAAGATGGCGCCCGCGGTCAAACGGCTCTATGACCAGATGCCCGAGCCGAAGTACGTGATCAGCTTCGGCGCGTGCAGCAACTGCGGCGGGCCCTACTGGGACTCCTACTCCGTCACCAAGGGCGTCGACCAGATCATCCCCGTCGACGTCTACATCCCCGGCTGCCCGCCCCGCCCCGAGGCGCTGCTGCACGGCATCATGAAGCTCCAGGACAAGATCGCGGGGGAGCGGTCGGGGCTCGGTGGCGTCAACCGGACCGACGTCAAAGCGCTGACCGCGCCTCCGGTACACAAGCCTTAGGATCGCGGGCATGGATTCGGACGAGATCGGCGAGCTGTTCGGCGACGGTGCGTCCGTGACCGAGTCCGCCGGCGGCGGTCGCTTCGCCCGGCCGACGGTCGACGTGCCGCCGGAGCGCTGGGCGGACGCGCTCCGCATCGCGCGCGACGAGCTGGCCTGTGACTTCTTCGACTGGTTGTCCGCCGTCGACGAGCTGCCGGGTGGCTTCACCGTGGTGGCGCACGTCTATTCGACGTCGCGCCTGTCCGGCGTGCTGCTGCGCGCGGTGCTGCCGCGGCTCGCGCCGTCGGTGCCCACCGCCGTCGGTGTCTATCCGGGCGCGGCCTGGCACGAGCGCGAGACCCACGAGATGTTCGACATCGACTTCACCGGCAACGACGCGCTCACGCCGCTGCTGCTGCCGCCGGAGTTCGAGGGGCACCCGCTGCGCAAGGAGTTCGTCCTCGCGTCCCGGGTCGCCAAGCCGTGGCCCGGCGCGAAGGAGCCCGGGGAGAGCGAGCACACCGTCAGCAAGCGTGCCCCGATGCGTCCACCGGGCGTCCCGGACCCCAGCGAGTGGCCGGGAGGCCGGACCTGATGCCGATCTGGTTGGAGCTGGCGCTGCGCGTGCTGGTCGTCGTCGGCGCGTTCCTCACCCTGCCGCTCATCGTCGGCCAGGCCGAGCACAAGGTGATGGCGCACATGCAGGGCCGCCTCGGCCCCATGTATGCCGGTGCCTTCCACGGCTGGGCCCAGCTGGTCGCCGACGGCGTCAAGTTCGTGCAGAAGGAGGACATCACCCCGCGCGCCGCCGACCGGCCGGTGTTCCGGCTCGCGCCGGTCGTCGCGCTGCTGCCCTACCTGGCCGTCCTGCTCGTCATCCCCCTCGGCCCGCACGGACTCGTCGCCCAGCCGCTCGACGTCGGGCTGTTCTTCGTCCTCGCGGTCGTCGGCATCGGCGTCATCGCCGTGCTCATGGCGGCCTGGTCCTCGGCCAACAAGTACTCGCTGCTCGGCGGGCTGCGGGCGGCCGCGCAGCTGCTCGGTTACGAGCTGCCCTTCGTGCTGTCGGCGGCGTCGGTCGCGATGGCCGCCGGCACGCTGTCGCTGTCCGGCATCGTCGAGGCGTGGCGCCCCTGGTGGCTGCTGTGGCAGCTCCCCGCGATGCTGATCTTCTTCACCGCCGGGCTCGCCGAGATCCGCCGCCCGCCCTTCGACATGCCGATCGCCGACTCCGAGCTGGTCTTCGGCTACATGACCGAATACACGGGCCTGCGCTTCGCGTTCTTCCTGCTGGCCGAGTATGTCGGCATCGTCGTCATCGCCGCCCTCACCACCGTGCTGTTCCTCGGCGGTTGGAAGGGGCCGCTCGACGACCAGCTCGGCTGGCTGTGGACACTCCTGAAGGTCTTCGCCGTCGCGTTCGTCGTGATCTGGCTGCGGGTGGCGTATCCGCGGCTGCGCGAGGACCAGCTGCAGCGCCTCTGCTGGCTGATCCTCGTCCCCCTCGCGCTGCTGCAGCTCGTGCTCACCGCCGCGGTCAAGGTCGCGCTCTGAAAGGTCTCCGACTGTGGACATTCCTGGTAAGGGCCTCGTCAAGGGTCTCGCCGTCACGCTCGGCACGCTGACCCAACGCTCCCACACGCACCAGTACCCGGACGTCGAGCCCGACCTGCCGCCCCGCAGCCGCGGCGTCATCGCGCTCATCGAGGAGAACTGCACGGTCTGCATGCTGTGCGCCCGGGAGTGCCCCGACTGGTGCATCTACATCGACTCCCACAAGGAGGAGGTCGTCGTCCCGGGCGCGGCGCGGGCCCGGCAGCGCAACGTGCTCGACCGGTTCGCGATCGACTTCTCCCTCTGCATGTACTGCGGGATCTGCATCGAGGTGTGCCCGTTCGACGCGCTGCACTGGACGCCCGAGTTCGAGTACGCCGAGCACGACATCCGGGACCTGCTGCACGAGAAGGAACGCCTGGAGGAGTGGGTCGCGACCGTCCCCGCCCCGCCGGCCCACGACCCCCACGGCGAACCGGCCAAAGAGCAGACCGCCGCCGCAAAACGCTCAGGTCGCGGCGCTGTCTGACCGATCCTCGTGGTGAGCCGCGCCTTCGCCGCGGCCGACTGCGCGGAGGTGGCGGCATGTCCCGGCTGGGGATCTCGCAGAAACTGTTCATCGGCTTCCTGCTCGTCTCGGTGGTGACGGTGGTGGTCGGCATCTACGGGATCACCCGGCTACGGGTGCTCAACCAGCACACCGGCGACGTGTACGCGACGGCCGGCGCCCCCGGGTACAACGCCCAGCGGATGCAGAACCACTGGACCGAGACGCAGCTGCTCATGTACGCGGCGGCCATCAGCCCGGCGGCGAACCTCGACCAGATCGTCACCGGGTACGTCAAGCCGGTCGACGCCGAGTTCGACGCCGCGTACGCGGGCTACCTCGCCAGCCGGCACACCGCCGAGGGCAGGCAGCTCGCCGACGAGCTGGCCAGGCAGATGGCCGTGGTCCGCAAGATCCGCGACGAGCAGCTGCTGCCGGCGGCCCGGCAGGGCAACACGCCCGCCGCCATGGGGGTGCTCTTCAAGCCGGAGATGGGCGCGATCCTGGAGGCGCAGCAGAACACCGGCAGCAAGATCGCCGACCTCGAGCAGGCGAACGCGAAGAAGATCTCCGACCGGGCCACCGACACCTACAGCTCCGCCCGGACCAGCCTGATCGTCATGCTGGTGCTCGGCATCGCGCTGTCGATGCTCCTCGCGGGCCTCGTCGCCCGCTCGATCGTGCGCTCGGTGCGCCGCGCCAAGACCGTCCTGGACGAGGTCGCCGGCGGTGACCTGACCGCCCGCATGGACGTGACCAGCGGCGACGAGGTCGGCCAGATGGGCCGGTCGCTGAACGACAGCCTCGACCGCATCGCGGAGATGGTCCGCCTCGTCGGCACCTCCGCGACGTCCCTGGCCGGCTCGTCCAACCGGCTCACCGGCGTCGCCCGCACCATCGCCTCCGGCGTCGACGACGCCGCCGAGCAGGCCACCGCCGTCAGCGGCGCGGCCGGCGAGGTGTCGCGCAACGTGCAGACCGTCGCCGTCGGCACCGACGAGATGAACGAGAGCATCCGCGAGATCGCGCAGAACGCCACCGAGGCGGTCCGGGTCGCGAACGAGGCCATGGAGGCCGCCAACGAGACCACCCGCACCATGGCGAAGCTCGGCGAATCCAGCGCCGAGATCGGCAACGTCATCAACGTCATCACCGGCATCGCGGCCCAGACCAACCTGCTCGCGCTGAACGCGACGATCGAGGCCGCCCGCGCCGGGGAGGCCGGCAAGGGCTTCGCCGTCGTCGCCAACGAGGTCAAGGACCTCGCCCAGGAGACCGCGAAGGCCACCGAGGACATCAGCCAGCGGATCTCCGCGATCCAGGCCGACGCGGCCAGCGCCGTGGCCGCGATCAGCCGCATCAGCGAGGTCATCGAGAGCGTCAACGGCTACCAGACGACGATCGCCTCGGCGGTCGAGGAGCAGACCGCGACGACGAACGAGATGGGGCGCAACGCGGCGAACGCGGCGAACGGCAGCACCGAGATCGCGGCCAGCATCGACCGGGTGGCGAAGGCGGCGCAGTCCACGAGCGTCGGCGTGCAGGAGACGGAGACGGCGGCGGCGGAGCTGGCGGGCATGTCCGCGGAGCTGAGCCGAGTGGTGTCGCGCTTCCGGGCGTAGCTTTTTGCTCGTCTTTTGCCGCCCGCCGGTCGAAACCTGTCACACCCTGGTGGCAGGATGTCCGCCATGAGGGTGGCATCGGGATGACAGCGGCGGATGTGCTGCTCGCCGCGCTCGGCGCCGTCGCGCTGGGCGCCGGCCTGCTGGTCGTGACCACCCGCCACGTCGTGCGCGCCGGGCTCTGGCTCGTTGTCACGCTCGGCGCGGTGGCCGGGCTCTATCTCGTGCTGTCGGCCGAGCTGCTCGCCTGGGTGCAGGTGCTGCTCTATGTCGGCGCCGTCGTGGTCCTGCTGCTCTTCGCGGTGATGCTGACCCGCGCGCCGATCGGCGCCAGCGACGATCTCGACCGGGCCCGCTGGCCCGGCGCGCTCGTCGGCGCCGGGGCCGGGGCCCGGGGCGGGGGGGGGTTGGCCGCCGCCGCGAGGAAGAGCACACCACTGTAAACCACACACAAACCACAGAAAAAGGGATTTTGTGGTGTTGGTGTTGATGTATGG
>NZ_JBFAJA010000118.1:0-35371 GCF_040654975.1 Dactylosporangium sp. NPDC050588
ATCCCGGGGAGTTCGTGCTCGCCTCGACGCTGGAGGTGATCAGCCTCGGCGATCAGCTCGCGGGCCGGCTGGAGGGCAAGTCGAGCCGGGGCCGAACTGTTTTCAGTCCTTGTTCGCGGCCGCCAGAGCCGTGGCGAGCGACTCGTTCTGCGCCTTCAGCGCGTTGATCTCCTCCTGCAGCCGGGTCACCTCGGCATGGGTCTCCTCGCGGACCGCACGGATCTCGGCGAGGATCGGCGCGGTGTCGACGGTCCCGCCGCCGGCCTGGATGATCGAGGTCAGCGCCTGGATGGCGGCGATCGCCGCCTGGTCCCGCTGCGCGTCCGCCACGGACGCGGCCCGGGCCTCGTCACGGGCCTGCTGGGCGAGGTGCATGGCGATGTACGCCCGGCGGTGGGCGCCACCGAGGATCGTCGCCACGTCGAGCGTCTCGGGCCCGGTCGGCAGCGGAACGCCGTCGGGCGCCTCGTACAGCGGGATCGTGATCCGGTCGCCGAGGTTCATGTCGTCTCCTGTCATACCGCGCATGCGGGCGAGTGGGTCGTAGCCGTCGGCTCGGGCGTCGTTGTCGGCGTCGGACCGGCCCGAGACGTGCACGTGTCCGCTGTCGGTCGAGGACCGGGTGGTCCGCTGGAACTGGTTGCTCCTGCTCGTCCACCGCTCCTGGCGGCAGGCGCCGTCCTCGTCGGTCCAGTTGATGTACTTGATCCACATCGCGCCCGGCACGCCGGCGTCGCGGTCGCGGATCATCTGACGGGCGATGTCGGCGTTTTCCTTGCGGTGCGCCTTGGAGTCCGAACGCGGCATGATGTCCAGGCCGCGGGCGTTCCAGCGCTGGTTCTGGCCCGGGAAGCCCGTCGTGGAGTAGGGCGTGTGGTCCTCGGGCGGCTCTGCCTTCTGGTGGCCCTCGTCCGGGAAGTCCCAGACGGTGATGCCGTGCTTGAGCAGCGCCGCCTGGACCGCTCGTGCCGGGCGGATCAGGGTGTACGGCCGGCCGGCTCTGATCCAGTCGCGATAGCCCTGCGATGCCATTGGTTCCGTCCCTTCGCATCCATGCTCCTCAAAACTATTCGCCGCCATAGCCGTGTGCACCGACACGTGTCCGACATTCGACTGGTCGTCGCGGAGAGTGTGGCCACGCGTACACACGAAAACGGCCCCCGTCCAACAAGACGGGGGCCGTGCGAACCAGATACGTCTACAAGGGGAGCATCGCCAGCCTGGCGTGCCATTCGCCGCCGATCTTCTCCGTGTCGGAGCCGACCAGGAGGCCGTACGGGGTCGCGAGCAGCGCCCTGGCGCCGACGCCCCGCGGCTCCCGCTTGGGGTTGAACGAGGTGGCCTTGCCGCTCACCGGGCTGATCGCGGCGATACCGGGCCGGCTGACCGCGCCCTTGCCGGCGGTCTCCTTGCCGAACGGGTTGTCCATCCAGCGCTGGTGGCCGCCGACGTACACGGCCGCGCCGGTGTCGGCGACGGAGTACAGCGAGTCGCCGCCGGTCCAGTTGGTCCAGATCGGCTTGTGCAGGCCGGTGCCACGCAGGTCGAATCGGGCGGCGGTGTCGCACATGAGGTGGTCGCCCCACTTGCGGCCGGTCGTGACGACCGTGGCGTAGGTGCCGGTCGGGTCGAAGTCGACGCCCCGCAGGTAGGTCTCGAAGCCGGCGCGGCACGGCTTGGTGTAGACGTCGGTGTACCAGTCGGCGAGCCGGGCCGAATTCGAGGCGTTCTCGATGACGACCAGCTGGGCGCGGTACTGGCCGAACGCCTGCTCCACGGCGCCCACGGCGGCGAGCCGGTTGCCATCGGGGCTGATCGCCAGGTCCTCGAGCTTGACCCGGGTCAGGTTCGGCGCGGCGAGCCTGGCGTCGAACGTCGTGTCGGCCAGGCCGCTGGTGGCGTTGAGACGGGCCAGCCCGGCCCGCTTCTGGCCGCCGATGGAGGAGAACGAGCCGGCGGCGAACAGCCACGGCCCGTACGTGACGAGGCTGCGCAGGTCGCCCCAGTTGATCTCACCGGTGAACGCCGGCACCCGCTTGCCGTCGGCGAGGCTGAGCTGCGCGAGGCCGCGCTGCGCGCCACCGCCGATCTTCTTGAACGCGCCGCCGGCGTAGACGGTGTTGTTGGGCCCGGCGGCGAGCGTGAGGACCGCGTCGTCGGCCTCCGGCGCGAACGGCAGGATCTCGCCGGTGGCCACCCGGTACGCGAAGATGTTCTTGCGCTTGAGCTTCGCGCTCTTGCCGGCCGGGACGACGGTGGTGAAGTCGCCGCCCACCACGACGACGTCCCCGACGAGCGCGAACGCGCGCACCTCGCCGTCCAGGACGTTCGGCGTGTTGTCGGCGGGGTTCGTCGACACGGTCGTGGCGTGGTTCAGCGCCGCCGAGGCGGGGATCGCGACCGCGAGCGCGGCCAGTGCGGTAGCGGCGGCGGCGATCAATCGTCGGCGCATACGTGCGGCTCCTTCGTCAGTGCCAGGGGAAGCGCCCAACATGGGGCGCATACCCCACTAACGAAGGAAAGTTACCTAAGACACGATGTGTCCGATATGGCCGTCCTCGGGGGCGTTGACCATGAAGTGCGCGGCGCGCTCCAGGTACTCCCACAGCACGGCCTCGGCCTCAGGCTCCAGGGCGATCGCGTCGACCGCCCGCCGCATCTGCCGCAGCCACGCGTCGCGCTCGGCCGGGCCGATCACGAACGGCGCGTGCCGCATCCGCAGCCGGGGGTGGCCACGGGCCTCCGAATAGGTGCCGGGGCCGCCCCAGTACTGGATCAGGAAGAGGCGGAACCGTTCGTTCGCCGGCCCCAGGTCCTCTTCCGGATACAGCGGCCGCAGGATCGGGTCGTCGGCCACGCCGGCGTAGAACTCGTCGACCAGCTTGCGGAACGTCGGCTCGCCGCCGACGAGCTCGTAGAAGTTCGGGGAGGACGTCACCCGTCAACTATGCCGCGACCGTGGCTCAACGATCGCGGCGGGAGCGCACCGAGGTCCGTCGTGCGCTCGCTGAGGTCGACCGTGCGCTCCTCCGGGTCGGAGACCGGCATCCGGCGCTGCGCCGGGCCGCGCTCCGCGGCGTCGGGGTCGGCGCTGGGCTCGGGGCCGGGCATCCGGCGCTGCGCCGGGCCGGGCGACGGGCGCGAGCGGCGGGCCGCGAGCGGCGCGCGGCCGAGGTCGATGGTGACCTCGCCGAAGTCCTCGTCGGCGCCGGGGCTGGCGGCGTGCGCGTCGGCCGCGACCTGGACCTTGTTGGCGGCGATGGCGTCGGCGATCGTGGCGTGCGCCGGCCAGGTGGCGACGATGACCGCCATCACGACCACGCCCGCGATCGCGAAGTAGCCCACTACCTGCGGCAGCGGGTTGTGGGTGGCGAGCCAGCCCGTGAAGAGGATCGAGCCGCCCTGGATGAGGTGCACGCCGCTCTGCATCACGCCGAACGCGCGCGCCCGGTACGCCGGCGGCAACACCTGCACGAACAGCCCGTTGGTGGCCGGCAGGGTCCCCGACAGGGCGGCGCCGGAGATCAGGGTCATCGCGAGGACCCCGTAGATGTTGAGGTCGAACAGCGCCGGCACCAGCGCCAGGGGCGTGAGCAGGGAGAACGGCCGGATGAAGGCGTTGCGGCGCTGCGGCTTGACCAGCCAGGTCATCACGATGCTGCCGGCGACGAAGCCGACCGCCGCGGCGACCATGATCGTGCCGAGGTAGACGGCGTTGGGGCCGCCGGCGAGGTCGGCCGACCAGGCCGCGGCGAGACCCTCGGGCACGACGCCGAAGCAGACCCCGCAGAAGACGACGAGCGCGATCGAGCGCATCACCGGCGAGCGGAACACGACCGTGTAGCCCTCGGCGGTCTCCCGCAGCAGGTTGGTGCGCTTGTCGGCGGTGAGGCTCGGCGTGCGCTCCTGCACCCGGACCGCCACCAGGAGGGCGGAGAGGCCGAAGCTGGCGGCGTTGAGCAGCAGCGCGTAGCGGGCGTCGACGGCGGTCAGCGCGGCGCCCACCGCATACCCGGCGATGAGCGCGAACTGGCCGGACGTGCGCTGCAGGGTCAGCGCGGTGACGTACCGCTCACCCTGCAGAATGCGCGGCAGCAGCGCGGAGCGGGCGCTGTCGAACGGGGGGCTCAGCAGCGCGCTGATGAACAGCAGGCCGATCAGGGCGCCGACCGGCAGGCCGCCGAAGACCGCGAGCGCGGTCATGATGCCCATCCGGATCAGGTCCGACAGGATCATGATCTTGCGGTACGAGTGCCGCTCGGTGATCGCCGACAGCACCGCGCCGATGCCGAGCCACGGCAGGTAGCTGATCGCGAACGCCGCCGCCGACGCGATCGGTGACTCCGTGCGCAGGTAGACCAGCGCGATGACGGCCGCCCGCGCGGTGCTGTCGCCGAACCAGGACAGCGCGCTGGCGGCGAATACCGCACGGTACTCGCGGTCGGCCAGCACCTCCCAGGCGCCGGCCGGGCGTTCGGCGGACTCGTCGGGATCAGACACCGGTGGAGCCCCCTTTCCATCGGTCACGACAGCGGCGTCGAGCGTTCGCGGGCGCGGCCGAGCCGGTCTGTGTCGGCGTCGAGAGGGGTCGAACGACGCCGGACCGGGACACTGTGCAGCGATGCACCTGAACGAACGGACGATAACCGACTAGCCACCCGATGCGCGACCCTACCCAGTGGGCTGGCCGCAAGTGACCGCAAGATCGGACAAAACCATCGGTATGGTCAGAGTCAGGTCGGTCCGCCCGGGCCACCGTCGGGCCCGCCGTCCGCGGGCGGGCGGATGAACATGCGCGAGGCGTTGATCTGCGCCGTGATCCCGGCCTTCTCCAGGGCCTCGGTGAGCCGTCGCCGCAGCTCCCGGCCGACGCGCCACTGCGCCTCGGTCGACGTCTTGACGGTCGTGCGCAGCACGGCGCCCTCGACCGTGAGCTGCTCGACCCCCAGCACGGTGGGCGGGTCGATGAAGTCGTCGACGAAATCGGGGTCCTCCGCGACCGTCGTGGCGGCCTCGCGCAGCACCGCGGTGGCCTGGTCGACCGCGACGAACCCGACCGGCACGTCGATGTTCACCACGGCCCAGCCCTGGCTCTTGTTGCCGACCCGGACGATCTCGCCGTTGCGCACGTACCAGACGACGCCGCCCGCGTCCCGGATCGTGGTGATCCGCAGGCCGACCGCCTCGACGGTGCCCACGGTCTCGCCGATGTCGACCACGTCCCCGATGCCGTACTGGTCCTCCAGGAGCATGAACAGGCCGGCGATGAAGTCCTTCACCAGGTTCTGTGCGCCGAAGCCGATCGCCAGGCCGGCGATCCCGGCGCTGGCCAGCAGCGGCCCCAGGTTGAGGCCGATCTCACCGAGCACCAGCATGGCCGCGATGCTGAACACGACCGCCGAGGCGATGCTGCGCAGCACCGAGCCGAGCGCCCGGGCCCGCTGGTTGCGCCGCTCCCACGGTGCGGTCAGTGCGTTGGGCAGCCGCCGGCGCAGCGGGCGCAGCAGCGAGCCGCCGGTCTCGTTGTCCGAGACCGTGTGCCTGATGAGGCGGTCGATCGCCCGGTGGATCACCCAGCGGACCAGGAACGCGAGGACGATGATCAGCACGATGGTCAGCGGCTTGACCAGCACCCAGTAGCTGCTCTCGGCCAACCAGGTGATCTTCGTCTGCTCGTACACGAACTCGCAGAACCCGTTGTCGGAGCAGCTCGGAGTGGGATCGGGCGCGGGCGCCGGGGTGGGCGCGAGGGCGAGCACGCTGCTCAACAAGCACTCCTTGCAAACGTTGCGAACCGGGGGAAGTCCACACAAACACTCGGTGCGGGTGGGCGAAGGTTCACTCGCCGGCCGCAAATAGTACGTGCAATCCGAGGATCTATCAGGGACGATTAGCGCACGGACCCCCACCTCGGTGGCCCGCCACACAGACCTTCTCAGGGCCTTCTACAGGGAGTTTCCTTCACGCACTAGGGGGACGGCGATGCCTGACATACGACCCGCACGAGTATCGGGTGCGCTGGTTTTGAATGCCACCTACGAGCCGCTGTGTGTCGTGTCTGTCAGACGTGCCACCATCCTGGTCCTCACTTCGAAGGCGGTCTGCGTCGCTGACGGTGAGGGCATCCTGCACAGTGCGATGAACGAGCTTCCCGTGCCTTCCGTGGTCAGGCTCACGCGCTACGTGCGAGTTCCGTACCGCACGCACATAGGCCTGTCGCGCCGGGGCATCTTCGCCCGCGACGGCTGGCGGTGCGCCTACTGCCGCGGCCCGGCCGAGACCATCGACCACGTGATGCCACGCAGCCGTGGCGGGCGGCACGCCTGGGACAATGTGGTCGCCGCCTGTGCCCGCTGCAACCACACCAAAGGTGACAAAACGCCAGCCGAACTCGGCTGGCGTTTGCTTACCAGCCCGCATGCGCCCAAGGGCGTCGCGTGGCGGGTCCTCGGTCACCGCACCCCCGACCCGCGCTGGGCGGACTGGCTCGACATGCCGATGGACAGCCAGCAGCTCGCCGCCTGACCGCATCACGTCACCCGGCCGGCGGCTGCTGCGAACTCACGGTAGGAGCCGCTGGTCAGGATGCCGCGCAGCCGTGTCATGCCCTCCCATACGTCCACGAAGCGGGTGTAGAGCGGCGCCAGCCCGATCCGCAGCCGCTCCGGGGTCCGGAAGTCGGGGACGACCCCGGCCGCCTTCAGCGCCTGGCAGATCTGCCACGCCTGCGGGTGGTGGAAGGTCACGTGCGAGCCCCTCCGTGCCGGATCCACGGGGGAGGCCAGCGTCAGCCCGTCGCTGAGTTGGATGGCGTACGAGGTGAGCTCGGCACTCTTGTCGTACAGACTCCGGATGCCGGCCTCGGCGGTGATCCTGGCGCCCTCCAGCGCGGCGTATCGGCCGAGGATCGGTGGCGTGCCGACCTGGAAGCGCCCGATCGACTCGACCAGGTCGTAGCCGGCGCCCATGGCGAACTGGTCCCGCTGGCCGAACCAGCCCCAGATCGGCTGCCGCAGCCGCTGCTGCAGGTCGCGCCGCACGTACAGGAACGCCGGCGCGCCGGGCCCCGCGTTGAGGTACTTGTACGTGCACCCGACCGCCAGGTCCGCCCCCGACTCCCGCAGCGGCACCGGCACCGAACCGGCGGAGTGGCACAGATCCCACAGTGTGAGGGCCCCCACCCGGTGCGCGGCAGTGGTGATCGCCACCATGTCGGCGATCGCACCCGACCGGTACGCCACGTGCGACAGGCACACCAGCGCCACGTCGTCCTCCAGCGCCCGGGCGACCGACGCCGGGTCGATGCCCTCGTCGATGTCGGTCGGCACGACCCGCAGCTCGAGGTTCCGCGCCGAGGCCAGGCCCTCCAGCACGTAACGGTCGGTGGGGAAGTTGTCGTCGTCGGTCACGATGACGCGTCTGCCGGGGTTCGCGTCCAGCGCCGCGGAGGCCAGCTTGTACAGGTTGACACTGGACGAGTCGGACAGCACGACCTCGCCCTGGTCGACGCCCAGCACCCCCTCGGCGATCACGTCACCGGCCTGTCCGGCCAGGTCGATCCACCTGTCCCAGCCGCGGACGAGCTCGCCGCCCCACTCCCGGTCGACCGCGTCGCGCAGCCGGTCACGCGTCGTGAGCGGAAGCCGGCCGAGCGAGTTGCCGTCGAAGTACACGAGCTGCTCGTCGGCGATGTGGAAACGCGCGCGGAAGTGGCCGATCGGGTCCTGTGCGTCACGCGTTTCGGCATACTGGCGGCTGAGGTCCATGGCCCCGACGGTATCGTCTGCGAAGATCGGCAAGACCCCCGGCAACGCGCTGGTCATCGTGGACCGCTAACGTGAAGCCGGTCTTTTAGTCCCTTCGACGCCTGGGGGCGTTGAGCTTGTCCATCATCGAGACGACGCTGATCTTCGCCGGCATCCCGGCCGTGGTCATCGTGCTCATCGCGGGCGCCAACTACGCCGGCGGTGCCCGGCGCGCCCGGCGCTACCGGCCGGGCCGGCCGTTCGAGTTCACGCCGGTCTGGTTCCTGTCCGTGCCCGAGCAGGTGACGCAGGCGGCCAAGGCCCGCGAGCTCACCGGCGCGCGGCGGGCCGAGCTGACCGCGGGTGCGCCGGCCGTGACCGAGTGGTCCGGCGACCGGGCGCAGCCGCACGCCATGGGAGGCGCAAGTGACCGGTGGTAACGGAGCTGGCCTGAAGGGCCAGCCCGACGTCCTCAACGGGCCGTTCACCACGCGCCAGCTGCTGCGCCTCGACGAGGCGCTGCGCCTGGCCGACTCCTCGACCGGCCTCACCTTCAGCATCTACGTCGGCGACCTCGACGAGCCCGTCCGCGGCCACGCCGAGCAGCTGCACGGCCAGCTCGCCGACCCGCCGCACTCCGTGCTCATCGCGGTGTCGCCCAACCAGCGCATCCTTGAGATCATCACCGGCGGCGAGGCGCGCCGCCGCCTCCCGGACCGCGCGGCCAAGCTGGCCGCCCTGTCCATGGCGGCCGCCTTCGGCGGCGGCGACCTCGCCGGCGGCCTGGTCGCCGGCCTGTCCCAGCTCGCCGACCACGCCGGCCGCCACTGACCGCACCACCGCTCTTCCGCTCTTCCGCACGCGCGGCGGCCCCCTCCTCCGGGACCCGCCGCGCGTCTGCGTCTCCCGCACGCCACCTCTTCATGATCCGGAAGAGTCCTCGCCGCGACAGCGCCAGAAGTCTTCCGGATCACGAATTCCGGAGATCGACCCACGCGGATGCGGTCCGCCCGGTCCCTGTGCGGTGCCCCTTCGGCCGCTCGGGTTGCTCAGCGCTCCCGTCGGATATGTCCGCTGCGCGAACATATCCGACTTATCACCATATGGCGGGCTACGCCGCCACTCACGATGATCCGGTAGAGGCTGTGTAGCCCTGGGTGCACAAGGTCTTCTGGATCATGGGGGGGTGCGGGGTTCGGCGACGGGTTCGATGTGGTCGGCGCGGGCTCCGCATGCAGTGGCGGGCCTGGCTTGTGTCTGCGGGGTGTCGGCGTGATCCGGAAGGGTTGTTGCTGTCTGGGCGGCAAGAAGTCTTCCGGATCATGGGCGGGGTGGGCGGCCTCGTCGTGTTCCGTGATCCGGTAGAGGCTGTGTAGTCCTGGGTGCACAAGGCCTTCTGGATCATGGGGGAGCGCAGCAGGAGCGCTGTAGAAGTGAAGGACGGACCCGGCCGGGTGGCTGGGTCCGTCCTTCAGAGGGGCGAGCGGGTCAGTCGGCGGCGGCGTCCTTGGCGCGGGCCTTCAGGGCGCGGACGATGCCGTCGCGGCCCTCGCCGACCAGGCGGCGCAGCGGCGCGGGCCGGCCGGGCTCGGCGAGCCACGCCTCCGTGCGGGCGACCGTGTCCTCGCTGACCTGGAACGACGGGTAGCCGAGCTCGACGAACTCGGCGGCCGGCTCCGAGTCGCGGTTCTCCCAGACGGTCGTCAGGGCGTCGAAGAACGCGGGCAGGAACGGTGCGGTGAGGGTCACCTGCGCCGAGTGCTGGAAGCCCTGCAGCAGCGACCGTTGCAGCCAGTTGGGCAGGTGGTGGTCCTCGACCAGGCGGCGCCAGGTCTCGGCCTTCGCCTCGGCGGTCGGGACGAGGGCGCGGGCGAGGGCGGCCTGGCGCTCGCCGCTGGCCGTGCGGTCGCGGTCGAGCTCGGTCTCGATCTGGGCCGGGTCGGCCGCGCCGTTGGCGATGAGGGCGTGCAGGATGCCCCAGCGCAGGTCCGCCTGGATGGTGAGACCGGAGGGGACGTCGACGCCGTCCAGCCAGCCCGTCAGGACCGCGAGGTCTTCGGGGGTACGGGCGGCCGCGGCGAACGAGCGGGCCCAGGCGAGCTGGAAGCCGCTGCCGGGCTCGGCGTTGCGGAGGGCGACCCGGGCGGTGGCGGCGAGGACGCGCCAGCCCTCCGGGGCCCAGGCGGGGTCGGCGTAGAAGACGAGCGCCGACTGCGCCTGCCGGATGGTCGCGGTGACCAGGTTGATGTCGCGCTCGGCGGGCAGGCCCGACGCGACCAGCTTGATGTAGTCGCGCACGGCGAGTTCCGCGTCGCGGACCATGTCCCACGCCGCGGTCCAGACCAGCGCCCGGGCCAGGGAGTTGTCCATGCCGAGGATGTGGTCGGCGACGGTGTCCATCGAGCGGGGGTCCAGGCGCAGCTTCGCGTACGTGAGGTCGTCGTCGTTGAGCAGCAGGACGTCGGCGGCGCGGCGGCCGGCGAGGGTGGTGATCTCGGTGCGCTCGCCGTCGACGTCGGCCTCGACCAGCTCGCGGCGGATCAGGCCGGCGTCGGTCACGTCGTACAGGCCGATGCCGATGCGGTGGGTGCGCAGCGTCGGGTAGGCGGCGGGCGCCTCCTGCACGACGACGACCTGCTCATACGTGCCGTCGGCGGCGATGGTCAGCTCGGGGCGCAGGGTGTTGACCTGCGCGGTCTCCAGCCACTGCGCGGCGAACTTGCGCAGCTCCTTGCCGGAGGCGGTCTCCAGGGCCGACAGCAGGTCGTCGAACGTGGCGTTGCCCCACTGGTGCTGCTGGAAGTACGCGCGGAGGCCGGTCGTGAAGGCCTCGATCCCCACGTACGCGACGAGCTGCTTGACGACGCTGGCGCCCTTGGCGTAGGTGATGCCGTCGAAGTTGACCTCGACCGCCTCGACGTCGGGCATCTCGCAGTAGACGGGGTGGGTGGAGGACAGCTGGTCCTGCCGGTAGCCCCAGTTCTTGCGGATGGACAGGAACGTCGTCCACGCGTCGGTGAAGCGGGTCGCGCGGGTGTTGCACCAGTGGCTGGCCCACTCCGCGAACGACTCGTTGAGCCACAGGTCGTCCCACCAGCGCATGGTGACGAGGTCGCCGAACCACATGTGGGCGAGCTCGTGCAGGATCGTGTTGGCGCGCTGCTCGTACTCGAAGTCGGTGACCGGGGAGCGGAAGATGTAGTGCTGCTCGGCGTGCACGACGCAGCCGAAGTTCTCCATCGCGCCCGCGTTGAACTCCGGCGAGTACACCTGGTCGTACTTCGGCAGCGGGTACCGGATGCCGAACTCCTGGTGGAAGAAGTCGAAGCCCTGCTTGGTGATCAGCAGGATGTCGTCGGCGTCCAGGTACTGCTTCATCGACTGGCGGCAGAAGACGCCCAGGTCGATCCCGTCGTGGCTGTCGCGGACCTCGTGGTACGGACCGGCGCAGATCGCCGTCACGTAGGTGCTCATCCGCGGCGTGGGCGGGAAGTGCACGGTGAGGCCGTCGCGCCGCTCCGGCGCCATGTTGGAGATGACCCGCCAGTGCGCCGGTGCCGTCACGTGGAACGTGAAGCTGGCCTTCAGGTCGGGCTGGTCGAAGCAGGCGTAGACCCGCTGCGCGTCGGTCGTCTCGAACTGGCTGTACAGGTACACCTCCTTGTCGACCGGGTCGACGCTGCGGTGCAGCCCCTGGCCGGTCGTCGAGTAGGTGCCCACGGCCTCGACGACGAGGATGTTCGTGGCGGCGAGGCCGGGCAGGCGCAGCCCGGTCTGCGGGGACCACTCGGACGTGTCCACGACGGCGCCGTTGAGCGTCGCGCTGAGCACCTCCGTGACGGCCAGCTCGATGAAGGTCTCCGCACCCGGCTCGGTGCACGAGAAGCGCACCTCGGTGGTCGTGCGGAACGTGCCCTCACCTGGGTAACCGGCGCCGTCCGTCAGGTCGAGACTGATGTCGTACGCCGCAACGTCGAGCAGGCGGGCCCGGTCGACCGCCTCAACCTGGCGTAGGTTGCGTACACCGGCCACGTGTCGTCTCCTGTCGTTCGCTGTGGCCGTCCCCGTCGACGGCGCCATCTCAGAGTCTTCCACGTCCATGGCGGACACCGGAGGAGTGGCTCAGGTCACCCCAAGCTCGCCTGGCACCCGAGGCCCACGGAACGTAAGGATCGAATCGGATTCCCGACTCTTTCAGTAGCGTTGCTGTAGAGCCTTTTCGAGTGAGGTGTCGCCGCCAATGGCAGAAGAGCGCATCATCGCAGACATGTGGTTCGACCCGCGGTGCCCGTGGGCCTGGATCACCTCCCGCTGGCTGCTCCACGTGGAGCAGGTTCGCCCAGTTGACGTGCGGTTTCATGTCATGAGTCTGTCGATCCTCAACGAGGGTCGCGACGATCTGCCGGACCGATACAAAGAGGGTCTGGCCAAGGGTTGGGGGCCGGTCCGGTTGGCGATCGCCGCCGAGCAGAAGTTCGGCAACGACGTGCTCCGCCCGCTGTACACGGCGCTCGGCACCCGGATCCACCACGAGAAGCAGGAGCTCGGCCCGGAGCTGTACGAGGCCGCGCTCGTCGAGGCCGGCCTGCCGGCGCAGCTCGCCGGGTACGCGGACTCCACCGAGTTCGACGAGCAGCTGCGGGAGAGCCACTTCGCCGGCATGAACCCGGTCGGCATGGACGTCGGCACGCCCGTCATCCACGTGCCGGGCCAGGACGGCAAGCTGATCGCGTTCTTCGGCCCGGTCGTCACGCCGGCGCCGAAGGGTGAGGCTGCCGGCCGGCTGTGGGACGGCACGCTCCTGGTCGCCGGCACGCCCGGCTTCTACGAGATCAAGCGGACCCGCGACGTGGGGCCGGTCTTCGACTGATGCGGAAGCGGTAGGCTGCCTACCTGTGCGGCGGTTCCTGACTCCTCGGTGGGTGCTCTGGCACGTCCTGGCGCTCGCCGGGGTGGCCGTGTGCCTGGTCGCCGGTCGCTGGCAGTATCAGCGGGCGGCCGCCGGCAACATGCTGAGCTGGGCTTACACCGTACAGTGGCCGCTGTTTGCGCTTTTTGTAGTGTTTTTGTGGGTGCGGGCCGTCCGGGACGTCCTCGGGCCGAGGCCCGTGAAGACCCAGGAGCCGCTGCGCCCCAGGGCCGCACGGCCCGCGCCCCGGCCCGCCACCGCCGACGATGATCCAGAGCTCGCCGAGTACAACCGCATGCTGGCCTGGCTCGCCGCCAATCCCGACCGCCGTCCCGGCGACTTCCCAGGATGAGGTTCCCGTGCCCTTGAACAACGCGCTCGTGCGCTTCCGGATCATCGCCTGGATCGTCGGCGTGCTGCTGGTCGTGCTCACCGTCGGCACCGTGCTGAAGTACGCCGCCGACGAGGAGACGATCGTGGCGCTCGTCGGCCCCGCGCACGGCTTCCTCTACATGGCCTACCTGGTGCTCGCCGCCGACCTGGCCCGCCGCGCGAAGTTCAAGCTCGGCTTCACCCTGCTGGTGCTGCTGGCCGGCACGGTGCCGTTCCTGTCGTTCGTGGCCGAGCGGGTCGTGACCCGCCGGGTCCAGTCAGCCCGACCCCTTGTAGGAAGCGCCGTGTGAGTCGGCGCAGTGCTCGGTGTCGAGCGTGTGGTCGACCTGCAGCGTGGTGTGCTCGATCGCGTACCGCTCCCGGAGCCGCTCCTCGATCGCCTCGCGCACCGCGTGGCAGTCGCCCGACGGCGCCACCAGCACGTGCGCGGACAGGGCCGGATAGCCGGAGGTGACCTGCCAGACGTGCAGGTCGTGCAGCTCGACCACGCCCGGCACGCCGACCAGCTCGCGGCCGAGCGCCGCCGGGTCCAGCCCGGCCGGCGCGGCCTCCAGGAAGATCCGGCCCGACTCGCGGACCAGCCCGAGCCCTGAGCGCACCATCAGCGCCGCCACCACCAGCGAGGCGATCGCGTCGGCCCGGTGGAAGCCGGTGAGCAGCACGACCAGACCGGCCACGGCCGCCGCGACGAAGGCGAACAGATCCGTCAGGACGTGCTGGAACGCGCCCTCGACGTTGAGGCTGGAGCGGTCGGCCCGGCGCAGGATCCACACCACCAGCAGGTTGACGGCGGCGCCCGCCAGGGCGGTGGCCAGGACCGCGCCGCCGCCCACCGACGGCGGGTGCGCCAGCCGGACCACCGACTCGTAGCCGATCCAGACGGCCAGCAGGAGCAGAGTCAGCCCGTTCGCCTGCGCGGAGAGGATCTCGGCGCGCTTCAGCCCGAACGTGAACCCGCCCGAGGGCGGGCGCGCCGCCAGCCGGGTCGCGAACAGGGCGAGGGCGATCGCCGCGGCGTCCGACAGCATGTGCGCCGCGTCGGACAGCAGCACCAGCGAGTCGACCATGACGCCGACGGTCACCTCGACCGCCATGAAGCCGGTGATCAGCGCCAGCGCGACACCCAGCAGCCGCCGGTCGGCGTCGGCCGACGGGGCGTGGTGGTGGTCGTGATCGTGGTCGTGCCCCATGCCAGCCATCTTATGCGTGCTTCGCTATATGACGGCAGCGGTTGCGGCGCCCCGTTTCTGTCGCCGTGAGCCGGGGCATCTAATCAGTACGACGTTGCAGTGCGATGAAGGAGGGCTGGTCCGTGGGCATGGAAATCCAGCTGACGCTCTCGTTGCCACGCGATCGGTCCACCGTCCCGCTGACCCGCCGCGTTCTCGACGCCGCCCTGGGCGTGTTCTCCGTCACCCGGGACTGCCGCGACGACATCGGCCTCGCCGTCGGGGAGGCCTGTGCCAACGCTGTGCAGCACGCCGGCGCCGACTACCAGGTCACCGTCACGATCCACGAGGATCGCTGCGTCATCGACGTCGTCGACGAGGGGATCGGGATGTCCGCCGACGCCGACATCTCCCCGGAGTCCGAGCCGTCCGCGGATCCCGACATCGCGGAGAGCGGTCGCGGGCTGCGGATCATCCATGCCCTCGCGGACATGGTCGAGCTGCGCCGCCACCAGCCGCACGGGGTGGCGCTGCGGATCGTGAAGATGCTGACGAGGGTGACCCCGGCGACCGTCTGACCTCACCCTTTGATCGTTCCTGCCCGTCCTGGTGATTTCTGGACAGAACCATGCCGTCGATCGGCGAGCGGGTCTGCAATGGAGCCGCACAGCCGGTGCGACTCCGGCCCATCTGGGCACCGTTGCGCAGTGTGCAACGTCACCCAACGAAGCCGGAGGGCTCACCATCATGACCACGCCGACCATCCCCGTCGAGACCCGCTGGACGGTGCAGGAACGCGCCTGGAAGCAGGAGCTGCCAGACCTGCCCGACGACGTCATCGCGCTGCTGGCCCCACCGGTCGTGGTCAGCGCGTCCACCATCGCGGGACGCACCGTCCCCCGCACCTCCCCGCGGGATGTCTGAGCTATACCGTTTCGTTCATGACGGTTGCGTACCCGATCGCCCACGCCTGGCTGTCCGCCGGAGGCACCGGCGCGCAGAATTACGACGAGTTCGCCGACGACGCGGAGATCACCGCGATCATCGCGGCCAACCCGTCCAGCGCGCTCGCCATCGAGATGCCCCATCGGGCGCCGGACAATGTCGGCCGCTCCTTCACCGACAGTCTTCCCGACGCCGTGAGCCGCCTCCAGGCGGCCAAGGACGCCGGGCACTACACCGCGGCCGACGACGTGGTCGTGCTGTACCGGATCACGTCGCCCGACGGCGCCCGGGCCTACGGCCTGTGGTGCATGGTCGCCACCGACCAGATCTCCACCAGCGCCGACGAGCCCGGCGCCGTGATCCGCAACGAGGACGTCTTCATCGAGAAGGTCCGCGAGCGGGTCGCCCTCGCCGAGGCCACCCGGCACCTGCTGTCGCCGGTGCTCCTGCTGCAGACCGCGCACGGCGAGGCGCTGCACGCGGCCATCGCCCAGGCCGTCACCCACGCCGGCAGCCCCGCGGTCACCGACGTCGACCCCGCCGGCCGCAGCCACGAGATCTGGGCCGTCGGCGCCGGCACGACCCGCGACCGGCTCCTGGCGCTCGCCGGCGGCGGTGAGCTCGTCGTCGCCGACGGCAACCACCGCAGCCTCGCCGCGCAGACCGCGGGCTACCCGCGCTTCCTCGCCGTGGTCACCACGCCCGAGTCGGTGGCGATCCAGCCCTACAACCGCCTGGTCTCCGAGCTCCCCGGCGACGTGTCGTTCGGCGGCACCGCGCTGGACGCCGCCGAGGTGCCGGCCTCCGGTGGGCGCGTCCACCTGTACACGCGGGACGGCGCCTGGTCCGTCGAGCTTCCCCGCGACGCGGACGGCGGCGTCATCGACAACCTCGACCACGCCCTCGTCGAGCGCCGGCTCTTCGCCGAGACCCTCGGCCTCGACCCGGGCGACAAGCGCATCACGTACGTCGGCGGCGACTACCCCGCGTCGTGGCTGCGTGACGAGGTGGACGCGGGCCGCGCCGAGCTGGCCGTGCTCATCGCCCCCGTCACCGTCGACGACTTCGTCGCGGTCAACCTCGCCCGGCAGAAGATGCCCCGCAAGAGCACCTGGTTCACCCCGAAAGCACGCGCCGGGCTGGTCGTCGCCCAACTGTCGTAGCTTCACCCGATCGTGGTAGACACTAGGCCGCTTCGTCTACGGCCTGGGGTGTGCACATGCAGATCTTCATCGCGGCGATGGTCGCCGCCTTCGGTATCGGCGCCTTTGCCGCCGCCTCCCTCGTCTGGGACCGGCGGCGGCACTGGGGCCTCACCGGTGGCGCCACCGCCGGATGGGTGTCCGGGCTGCTCTTCGTCGGTCTCGCCCTGGTGGTGGGTTCGTGCCTGGGCCTGATCCAGTTCTGACAGACTTCCCGGTATGCGCGTCTATCTTGGTTCGGACCATGCCGGCTATGAGCTGAAAGTGCACCTGGTCGGCGCCCTGCAGCTGCAGGGTTACGAGGTCGTCGACGTCGGCCCGGCGAAGTTCGACCCCGACGACGACTACCCGGCCTTCTGCTTCCACACCGGCGCCCGCGTCGTCGCCGACCCCGGCAGCCTCGGCGTCGTCATCGGCGGGTCGGGCAACGGGGAGCAGATCGCGGCCAACAAGGTCCTCGGGGTCAGGGCCGCCCTGGCCTGGAACCTGGAGACCGCCCGCCTCGGCCGCGAGCACAACGACGCCAACATCGTGGCCGTCGGCGCCCGCCAGCACACGCTCGACGAGGCCACCGCCCTCGTGACGGCGTTCCTGTCCACGCCCTTCTCCGGCAACGAGCGGCACGCCCGCCGGATCGCGCAGGTCCTGGACTACGACACCACCCGCGTCCTGCCGCCCTTGCCCGAGTCCTGACAGCCGCCCTGCCCTGCGCTGCTCTGCTCCTGTACGGATCTGCTCCGCTCCTGCACAGGCATCGATCAATGCCCTGAAAGGCCCCTTTTCCGAATCGACGCTGCGCGATCCACCCCCAATTCAATCGCTGAAACGGGGGTGGATCGCGCACTGTCTATGGGACAAAAGCCGCAAACCCGCGCATTGACCAATGTCTGTGTTGTGTGCCGACGGTGGGGTGGCCGGTCAGGTGCGGGGGGTGGCCTGGTGGGTCAGGTGCGGGGGCGGTGGCCGGGGCGGGTCAGTTCTTCGCGGGGGACCCAGCCGCGGCGGATGATCTGCAGGTCGCGCTCGGCGGCGGCGAGGTCGTCGTCCGTGGGGCGGGCGGCGTCGCGGGCGCGCATGGCGGCGGAGACGCTCACCTGGGATGCGCCGCCGCCGACGAGGCCGCGTAGGCCGCGTTCGGAGACCACCTCGTCGTGGTGGTGATGGTGGTGGTTGTCGTGGTGGTGATCGTGATCGCGGTCCTGGTCGTCCCTGGGGTGGGCGGGGTGCCGGTCGGTGTGGTGGTGGGGATCGGTGTCCGCGGTTTCGGGGTCGTGGACGTTCGCGGTCATGGCGAACGCGCCCGACAGCTCCGCGAGCTGGGCCGGGCTCGGCGGGGCCGGGCTGGTCGGGGCGGCGCTCGGCACAGGCGTGCCTTCGGGTCCTCGTGAAGGCGTGGCGCTCGGCGAGGGCGCCGCTCCCGCTCCTTGCGGAGAAGTGCCGCTCGGTCCCGCCCCCTGCGGAGGCGTGCCGCTCGGCGAGGGCGCTGGTCCTGCTCCTTGCGGTGAAGTGTCGCTCGGTCCCGACCCATGTGAAGGGCTGCCGGGCGGCGCGGGGGCGCCGGGCAGCGGAGGAGCGCCGGGCGGTGGCGGGGGTGAGGGGGTGTCCTGGCCGCTGCCGGAGGGGCGGCCGGTCGATGCGAGATCTGCCGGGGAGACGGCGGACTGAGCGGCGGCGGTCGGCGGGCCGGAGGTCGGCTGGGTGCTGACCGGGGGGTGGATCGGCGGCCGGGGCACGGGCGCGTGGGGCTTGGCCGTCACCGCCGCTTCCGCCGTCGCCGCTTCCGTCACCGCACCTTCCGTCAGAGCCGGTTCCGTTGCCGCCGCTTCCGTCGTTGTCGGGTCCGCCACGGGCGCGTCCGCCGGCGGGGCCTCGGAGGGGGTGGCGGCAGCTGGTCGTACATCGGCCGCAGACGCATCGGGAGCGGTGCCGGCGGCGGGGTCCGGGTCGTCCACGGCGGGTGGCTGGGCGTCGGTGGTCACCGGTTGGTGATGCCGCATGCGGCGCCGCCGGCGCTGGATCCCACCCACAGCACAGACCCTACCCGTTCCTGGGCCCCGAGTAGAGGGATCAGAAGATCTCGATCGATGCGGGGGCGACGTGCCAGCCGAAGGCGGTGCTCGCCGCGGCGACCGCGCCGGGGCGGTGCTCCTGGACGCGGCCGGTGGCGGCCAGGGCGCCGAGGGTCGTGCCGCCGAGGTACGCGGCGCCGAGCTCGAGGATGTCGCAGGAGAGGTCGGCGGGGGCATCGGTGGGGGAGCAGTTGACCAGGGCGCCTCCGGCGCCGGCGCGCAGGCGCCAGCGGCCCGCGTTCGCAGGCAGGAGGGCGTCGGTGACCTCGATGACGACGTCGACGGGGGCGGCGTACTTGCGGGAGGTCAGCGCTCTCGGCAGGTCCACGATCCGCAGCCACAGGCCGTCGCCGACCTTGCCGGCCAGGCGGCGGGGCTCGTCGACCATGTGGAAGATCGGCTCGTCGACGCTGGAGAGGCCCATGACGACGGTGCGGGTGAGGTCGACGCCGAGCAGGAAGCGCCACAGCGCGGCGTAGGCGTGGGGCGTCGCGGCGACCAGCTCCACGACGTTGACCTCGCCCTTCGGGCCGTTGTCGTCCCACTGGCTGCGGACGCGGTAGCGGGTGTACCCGTCGACGACCCCGTCCGCGTTCTCGAACAGCACGGCACGCGTCGCCGTGTGCCCGTCGCGCTCGGACTCCAGGTCGGTGGTGAGGAACGTCCACCAGGCGTCGCTGCGGGAGGACAGGCCGGGCCGGCCGGCGAGGGCCCGCGCATACACCTCGGACAGCTCCTTGAGCACCTCGGTGGGCGCCGCGCCGCGCAGGTGGCCGGCGCCGGTGCCGATGGTGCCGCGGATCGCGACCTCGCGGCGGTCGGCGCGGATGGTGACGTTCTGCGACGCGAGGCCGTAGCCGAACCGCTGGTAGATGCGGCCCTCCGACGCCCACAGCACGGCGACCGCCTCCGGCACGGTGGTGAGCTGCTCGGTCATCATGCGGCGCAGCAGGCCCTGGCGGGTGTGCACGGGGGAGACGGTCACCGCGGTCACGTGGGCGGCGGGGATCACGGCACCCGGCACGGCGAGGTCGCGGGTGAGCGCGCCGGCGGTGCCGACGATCCGGCCGTCCGACTCCGTCAGCAGGTACCGCGCCGGGTCGAGCACCAGGTGGAGCTTGCTGCCCGGGTCGGGGGCGCCGAGCCCGTTGAAGTTGGACCGGATCACCTCGCGCATGGCGGGAAGGTCGGCGGGTGTCGCGGCGCGCAGCGTGTATCCGGTCACGCAGTCGTGTCTACCTCGTGACCTCCACTGAGCGCGACCGATTTCGTGGCGTGGTTACTCTCGGAAGTGACCGACGGCAAGTATCCGGGGGCGGAAAGTCTGTCTGGGGGGAGTCGCACGATGACGCAGGGTGCGTTGCTGGACCTGGTGTGTGGTCCGGCGAGCCCTTTGCCTGAGACGTTCCAGCGCTATCGGCTCGTCGCCCATCTGGGCTCGGGCGGTCAGGCGGACGTCTATCGCGCGGTACGCATCTGCGGCGGGGTGACGTCGGCGCCGATGACCGTGAAGGTCTTCCGGATCGACCCGCAGCGGCCGATCGCCGACGAGCTGCGCTCGTGGGACAAGGGCGACGCCGCCCTCATGGACCTCAACAACCGGGGTGTCGGCGGCATCTGCCGGCGCGCCGACGGCTTCTACGGGCCGCCGCCGCACCGTCCGGGGGAGCGGCCGGCGCCGGGTGACGCCGTGCCGTACCAGGTCTACGACTACCTGCACGGGGTCAACCTGCGCGAGTACATCGCGCAGCGGGCCGGCATGGCGCCCGGTGGCCGCCGGCTCAACGCCGTCGGCGCGCTCAAGACGCTCGGGTCGGTGCTGCAGGCGCTGCACTACCCGCAGCAGTCCGGCGCGACCGCCGTCCTGCACATGGACGTCAAGCCGTCCAACCTCATGGTCCTCGCGACCGGTGAGGTGCGCCTGATCGACTTCACCGGCGCCCGGTATTTCCGCGAGGAGGAGATCACCCAGATCGCCTACACCCCGGAGTCCGGCGGCCCGGAGGCGTTCGGCGGCGTGAAGTACGTCGGTCCCGCGTACGACGTGCACGGCTACGGCGCGGTCGCCTACTTCATGGTCACCGGCGCGTATCCGCGGGTCGACGGCCGCACCGACCAGCGCAACCCGCAGGAGGCCTCGCCGCCGCAGTGGAACGTGCTGCGCCGCCACCCGCTGCTGGAGCGCATCCCGGCCCTGCGGGACCACCTGCACGCGCCGCTCGCCGACCGCCCGGCGGAGCGCCCGGACACCCGTGAGCTGCCGTCGTGGCTGGCCCACCTGGCGGAGCTGGTGCGCCGGTCCGGGCTGCCCGACGTCGGCTGCGACTGGGTCGAGCCGGAGGCGTCGGAGACGTCGCGGGCCGTCGGCCGGGCCAGGCCGTCCGTCACGGGCACCGAGACCGACGCGTACCAGCGCATCGAACGCCTGGAGCGGGAGCTGGTCGCCCTTCGCGCCAGCTCCTCGGCCCCGACCGCCTTCTACACCGCGCCGCCCGTCTCCTCGCCGCCCGTTTCCGCACCGCCTGTCTCCGCACCGCCTGTGTCCGGTGTACCGGTGTCGCCCGGCGCGACCGGCGTCGCCGTCTCCGATGCCGGCGTGCCGCAGATGCGCGGCCGGGCCAAGGTCGTCCACCGGCCGGCGCCCGACCCGACCGGCATGATGCCCTCCGATCCCGAGATCGAGCGCCCCATGTACCGGCCGGAGCCCGGCGAGCGCGCCCGCACCCTCAAGATCGGCTGGGAGCTGACCGGCACCGGCGCGTTCATCGCGTTCATCTGCTGGGGCCTGTGGGCGCTGGACAGCGACGGCAGCCTCAGCGGCCCGTTCATCGCGTTCCTGGTCGTCCTCGCCGTCGCCGCGGGTGTGTTCACCCTCACCCGGCTCGTCGGCCGGCTCGTCCTGGAGCAGCGCTTCGGCCGGATCCGCCGCAGCGCGAAGGGCGCCCATGCGCTCACCGGCCTCTTCCTGGCCGGGGCGGGCGTCGCCTACCTGCGCGAGGTCGGCTGGTTCATGCAGTTCTGGACCTGGCTGACGGGCCTGTCCGGGTGAGGCGCTGGCAGCCCGGCCGGGCGAGGCGCTGGCGCCGCCGCCGCACCACCCACACCCTGGAAGGCCTGATCAACTTCCGGGACCTCGGCGGCCTGCCCGCCGCCGGCGGCGCGGTCCGCCCCGGCCGCCTCTTCCGCAGCGACTCCCTCGCCTACGCCACCGGCGCCGACGCCACGCACCTCCTGAAGGACCTGCGCGTCGCCACCGTCATCGACCTGCGCGGCGAATACGAGGTGGCCCACCTGGGCCGCGGGTTCGTCGAGACCGCCCCCGTCGACTACGTCTCCGCCCCGATCGCCGACGTCAGCGGCGCCGCCGACCTCGTGGGCCACTACGTCGCGATGCTCACCGAGAAGGGCGACGTCCTCGCCTCCACGGTCCGCCTCCTGTCCACCTCCAGGACCCTGCCGGCCGTCTTCCACTGCGAGGCCGGCTGCGACCGCACCGGCGTGCTGGCCGCGGTGGTCCTCGGCCTCCTGGGCGTCCCGGACGAGGTCATCGCCGCCGACTACGCCGCCACGGCCGCCGCGATGCCACGCATCCACGAGCGCGTCTCGGTCGTCGTCGACCGCCTCGGCCTCCCGCCACGCCCCGCCTCCGTCCTGGACTGGACCCCCGAGGCGACGATGATGCTGCGGACGCTGGAGCTGGTGAAGGACCGCTGGGGCTCGATCCAGGACTGGGCCCACACGTACGGGCTGAAGGACGACGACCTGTCCGCACTGCGCGCCGCGCTGGTCGCCTGAACCGTCCCGGCCCGCTCAGTCGTAGGCGTCGCCCACCTGCGGGAACGATGGGTCGTTCCAGCGCGGCGCCCGCCCTTCGGCGCGCAGCATCCACTCGAGCAATTGCCGGGTTGGCCTTGACGACCTGGTCCGGAGGCAGGATCAGCTCCGCGAACACGCATCGCGGGGCGTCCTGGCGACTCGAGCTGTCAGGGCGCGCGGCCGATCTTCGACATGGACAGCTCCACGCCGATGGCCGGGCGGTCGGGGGTGCCGGCCGGGTCACTCGTCACGGCGACGCAGAGGTCTGTCGTGGCGGGCCGGCCGAGGCGGCGTACCGGGCGGCACCGATCCGCCACCATAGATCCTTCGCCACGCCGATCATCAAACCAGCATCGACACGGCCGCGCGGTCCCGCGGGCGTCGCCGTCCGTGCGGATGCCCCGCCGCAGGTCAAGCATCGCGGCGGGGCGATCGTCAGGTCGTGTCCTTCTGGACCGCCGCGTCGCGCTCGGCGATGCTGCCGAACTCGCGCCCGCACGCGGTGCAGATGTAGTCGCCGGTCTGGGCGCCGAGGTAGTACTCCTTGGCGAGGTCGGCGTGGGCACACGGCGGAGATCCGGCCGCCCGGTGCCGCGCCCGGAGCTCGCTCGCACGGTCGGACTGCATGGATCAAGCCTATGCGGCGGCGGTGCGTCCCGCGCCGGGCTGCGGCGATCAGGTCGCCGCGCGCCAGCGGGCGCGGTCCTCGCCCGGCTTACGGGTGCAGCGCATCAGCGTTCCGGTCGACGTGTGCCCGATCGCACCTTCGGGCGAGCAGAAGGCGCCCGGGTGGACGTTGTTGTTGCCGCCGCCGGCCGGCGCGGTCGTCTTGGGAGGCGCCGGTTTCGTCGTGGTCGGCTTCGCGGCGCCAGTCGTCGTCTTCGGCGCCGGGACGCCGGTCGCCGGAACGGACGCGGCAACGGACGCAGATGGCGACAGGGACGCGGACGGGGATGGAGACGGGGAGTCGGACACCGACGCGGACGCCGACGGCGACGCGGAGCCGGCCGCGGCCACGGACTGGGCGCCCGGCTTCGCGGTGGAGCCGCAGCCGGCGAGGGCGAGCAGGACGGTCACGGCGGCGGTGAGGCGGCGACGGCTCATGCGCTGATCTTCCGCCGCGGAGCGCCATCGTTGATCGGTCGCGTGGACGTCATCGGGATCACATTCAGTCAAGGATCCAGTACGTTCGGACAGCGCCGGTCATTCCTGGGAGGTCCAGCGGACCGGGAAGACGCCGACGCGGGACTCGTGGACCGGGTCGCCGGCGGCGACGTGGTCGGGGTGTTTCGAGCAGCGGACGGGGACGTCGCCGGTGGCGGTCGGGGTGAGCTTCACGGCGGTGCAGGTGATCTCCATGAGTGGGGACATTAGTCGAACAGGCGTTCGAAATCAGCCGGATCATGGAATTGACCAGGAGGAACGCCCGCTACGTGCCCGACCGTCCGATCATTGGCACGCGGCGGCGCGGGTGTGCAGGTACCGGCGAAGGGGCACGCTGCCGGTGAGGCCGGCGGCTTTCGTGTAGGCGTCGCGGGCGTCCGCGAGCGAGCCGCTCATCTCCAGCAGATGCCCCCGCACCGCGTGGAAACGGTGATCGCCCGCCAGGGAGCTCAGCGACGACAGTAGCGACAGGCCGGCGGAAGGGCCCGAGGCCATCGTCACCGCCACCGCGTGGTTCAGCGCGACCATCGGGTTGTCCGTCAGGGTCAGCAGCAGTTCGTACAGTGCGACGATCTGCGGCCAGTCGGTCTCGGCGGCCGTGGGGGCCTCGTCGTGCAGGGCCGCGATCGCCGCCTGCAGCTGATACGGGCCGACCGGGCCGCGGGGCAGCGCCCCCGTGACGAGGGCGACACCTTCCGCGATCAGCGCCGCGTCCCAGAGGGTGCGGTCCTGCGTGTCCATGGGGACCGGGGTGCCGTCGGGCGCGGTGCGGGCGGGCCGCCGCGCGTCGGTGAGCAGCATCAGCGCCAGCAGTCCGGCGACCTCGCTGTCGGTGGGCATCAGCCGGTGCACGAGCCGTGCCAGCCGGATCGCCTCGGCGGCCAGATCGGGCCGGTGCAGGTCCGGGCCGGCCGTGGCGGCGTAGCCCTCGTTGAACATGAGGTAGAGCACGTGCAGCACGGCGCCGGAGAAGCCGGACGGCAGCGCGAACGGCACGCCGCTGGCCTTGATCCGTTGCTTGGCGCGGCTGATGCGGCGGGCCATCGTCGCCTCCGGCACCAGGAACGCCCGCGCCACCTCGACGGTGGTGAGGCCGCCGACGGCCCGCAGCGTCAGGGCGATCTGGTCGGGCGGGGTCAGCGACGGGTGGCAGCACATCGCCAGGAGGATCAGGCTGTCGTCGTGCGCCGCGCCCGACGGCGGCGGGGGCACCCACTCCGCCTCGCGGCGCAGCCGCGCCTGCTCGCTGCGCAGCAGGTCCGTCAGCCGCCGCGACGCGACGGTGATCAGCCAGCCGCGCGGGGACTCGGGGACGCCGCCGGCGGGCCACTGCGCTGCGGCCGCGATGAGCGCCTCCTGCACGGCGTCCTCGGCGTGGTCGAAGTGCCCGTACCGGCGCACGAGCGCGCCGAGGACCTGCGGCGCGAGTGAACGCAGCAGGTCCCCTGAAGCGTCCTCAGAGACCGATCTCATCGCCGGATTCGATGATCGGCCGCACGTCGGCGTAGGCCGTCGCGGCGGCCGCGGGCGGCGCGGGGCACTGGCCGAGCCGGGAGGCGATCTCGGTGGCCCGGTCGAAGCTGTCGACGTCGACGATCCAGTACCCGGCGAGGACCTCCTGCGTCTCCGCGTACGGCCCGTCGGTGACCAGCGGCGGCGTCCCACCGATGCGGCGGGTGTGCACCGGGGCGCCCAGGGCCCGGGTCTCGACCAGCTCGCCGGCCGCCTCGAGCTCCTGGTTGAACTTCGTCATGAACTCGCCCATCGCGGCGAAGTCCTCGGCGGTCCAGACCGGGGCGTCGCCGGGCTTGCCGGCCATCTCGTCGTAGTCCCGCTGCGACGCGTACGTCAGGATCATGTACTTCACGGTCACTCCTCTCGAACGGCACCGTCCACCGGTGACGCCGGAGACGTCGGAGCGGGCGCGCCGTCCCGGACAGCATCGCCGAGAAACTTCATGACCGTCTCGCGGAACCGCTCCGGGGCCGTGCTGTGGATGCGGTGCCCGACCGGGAGGGTGACCAGCTCGCAGCGCGGGATGCGCGCCGCGACCTCGGCCAGCCGCGCCGGCGCGATGTGGCTCGCGGGCCCGCCGGACAGCAGCAGGGTCGGCGCCGCGATCGCCGGCAGCGCGTCCCACCACTGCGGCTGCGCCTGCCTGAGCTGCGCGATCGCGGAGGTCAGGGCCAGCCGGTCGTACCGGCGGCGCGGGTCGGCGGTCCCGATCGACAGCAGCAACAGCCGGCCCAGCGACAACCGGCCCTCGGAGACGCGCGGCGGCGCCGGCGGATCCTCGAGAACCAGCCGCGTGACCCGATCCGGCCGCTCCTGCGCGACCAGCGACGCGGCGAACCCGCCCAGCGAATGCCCGACGAGCGTCACCCGGTCCAGACCGAGCCGGTCGAGCAGCGCGAGCACGTCGTCGCGGTGGGAGTTCAGCGTGTACTGGCGGGAGCGCGGACTGCCGCCATGACCCCTCAGGTCCGGCACGACCACCCGGTGCCCGGCCTCCAGCAGCGCCGGCGTGAACAGGTCCCAGGTCGCGCCGCGGCTGCCCCCGCCGTGCAGCAGGACCACCGCGGGGGCGTCCCGCGGGCCCTGGTCGCGATGGTGCAGCTCCACCTACGCGCCGAGCTGGTCGGCGAAGTCGTGCAGGACGCTCACCAGCTGGGTCATCGGGACCGGCCGGCGGCTCACCTCGGCCACGTCCTTGCCCTCCGCGGCGAACAGCGGCGGCAGCGTGTGGATCCCGGCGTCGAACGGCACCGCGGCCACCTCGTCCTGCCAGCCCGGCCAGCGCCAGCTCAGGTAGAACTGGTCGATCGCGCCGCCGAGCATCGCATACAGCCAGTCGGTGTACCCGAGGCCGAGGTCCTCCCAGCCGAGCGTGTCGGGCGCGAAGTAGTGGATCGACGGTGACGGACCGTCACCTTGCCGCCACACGAACTCGCCGCCCATCACGTCCTGCGCGACGACCAGTCCCGCACCCTCGAACCCGGCGTTGACCGTGTGGATGTCCGGCAGCCGCCGCTCGGGGTGTCCCGAGCCGAGGATCCGTAGCCAGCCGTCGTCGATGACCAGCCCGCCGGACAGGTACACCAGCGACCCGAGCCACGACTTGGTGGTGACCTGGAGCCGCTCCAGGCAGGATGCCGCCCTGTCGGGATCGGTCGGCAGGATCTCCACCGCGAACGGTGACCCGCTGACCGCCGCCTCGACCTCGGCCCACGCCGACCGGTCCTCGGAGATCAGCTCGGCGAGCGAGCGCATGCCGCAACTGTACGACGCCCCGCCCCGCCGCGTTCGCAGACACGAACGACGGATTTCCGGTGATGAATGACGATCATTCACGTTCTCGCTCTGTCCCGTGCCGCGTACTCAGCGTCACGATGTCGGGCATGACTCGCCGCTGGCTGATCACCGGATGCTCCACCGGCCTGGGCCGCGCCCTCGCCGAGGCCGTCGCCGCCTCAGGACAGCAGGTCCTCGCCACCGCCCGCCGGCCGTCGACGCTCGAGGACCTCCGGGAGGCGTACCCCCGCACGCTCGCCACCTGCGCGCTCGACGTGCGCGACCCCGACGACTGCCACAACGCGATCCACGCCGCCGTCGCCCGCTTCGGCGGCATCGACGTCCTGGTCAACAACGCCGGCTACGGCCACTTCGGCGCCGTCGAGGAGGTCACCGACGCCGAGCTGCAGGCCCAGTTCGCCACCAACCTCTTCGCCCCCTGGCGCCTGACCCGCCTCGTCCTGCCCCTCATGCGCGCCCAGGGCCACGGCGACGTCGTCATGGTCTCCTCGACCGCGGGCCGCCTCGCGTACCCGGGCCTGGGCGCCTACGCCGCCGCCAAGTACGCCCTCGAAGGCATGGTCGAGACCCTCGCCCAGGAGCTCACCGGCACCGGCGTCCACGTCGTCGCCGTCGAGCCGGGCTGCTTCGCCACCGAGTGGGGCACCACGCTGACCGAGTCGGACCACCTCGACACGTACCGCGCGGTCACCGCCCCCATGCTCGCCGGCACCCGCGCCATGAAGGACCTCCCGATGGCCAACCCGCCGTCCCTCTTCGCCACCGAGGTCCTGCGCCTGATCGCCTCCGACGCCCGCCCCACCCGCCTCCCCATCGGCGCCGACGCCTGGCAGGCCCTTCTCGACGCCGCCGCCCGCGACCACACCGCCCTGCTCAACGCCCGCCCCGTCGCCGTCTGACTTTCTCGGCACGGGGTGGTCTGTCGATGACCTGACAGGCACGAGGAACCCGCATGCCGCGCACCAGGGATCCGGAGCGCCGGCACGCGCGCGCGACCAGCACCGCGTGAGATCGGTGCAGGGGATGAGCGCAGAGGATCAGCAGGGGCGCGGGCGGGAAGCTACTGGCCCGAGGGTGAGAGGCCCAGGTCGCGGCAGTGCGACGATGGAGCCTGTGACCTGCTTGAAGAGCTAAGAGCGGGCGATGAGAATCGAACTCACACCGTCAGTTTGGAAGACTGAAGCTCTGCCATTGAGCTACGCCCGCGTGCTCCCAGCGCTGCCGGGTGCGCCTCCCAGCGTACCGAATCCTCCGCCGGAGGGCATATGGCGGGTCCGTGCAGTGCGACACCGCCATACCGAGCGGCGGACTGTCAGACCCAACGCATACACTTGCCGACGCACAGCACCGGGGTGTAGCGCAGTTTGGTAGCGCACTCGCTTTGGGAGCGAGGGGCCGTGGGTTCAAATCCCGCCACCCCGACCGGGACATACCAGGCAGCCGCCAGTCCACCCAGCCGTTGGAGCGGCTGACCGCGACCCATGAGGAGAAGTTCTGTGAAGAGCACCGTCGAGACCCTGAGCCCGACGCGCGTGCGGCTCGAAATCGAGGTGCCGTTCGCCGAGCTGGAGCCCAGCTTGAAGAAGGCCTACCGGGAGATCGGCTCGCAGGTCGTGATTCCCGGGTTCCGCCGCGGCAAGGTGCCGACCGCCGTCATCGACCAGCGGGTCGGGCGGGGTGCCGTGCTCAACGAGGCGGTGCAGGAGGTCATCCCGACGCAGATCCTGGCCGCGGTGCGTGAGCACGAGGTGAAGACGCTGGGCCGGCCCGAGGTGGAGATCACCGAGTTCGCGGACGGGCAGCCGTTGAAGTTCACCGCCGAGGTGGACGTGCGGCCGGAGATCACGCTGCCGGACCTGTCGGAGATCCAGGTGACGGTCGACGCGCTCGAGGTGAGTGAGGAGGACGTCGACGAGCAGCTCAAGGGGCTGCGGGACCGGTTCGCGACGCTGAAGACGGTGGAGCGGGCGGCGCTGGTCGGCGACTTCGTGCAGATCGACCTGGTCGCGACGGTCGACGGCGAGGAGGTGCCGGGCGGCAGCGCCACCAACATCTCCCACGAGGTGGGCAGCGGGCAGCTGGTGCCGGGCCTCGACGAGGTGCTGACCGGGATGTCGGCGGGCGAGTCGACGACATTCACCACGCAGCTGGTGGGTGGCGACTTCGAGGGGCGCGACGCCGAGGTGTCGGTGACCGTGAAGTCGGTCAAGGACAAGCAGCTGCCGCCGGTCGACGACGAGTTCGCGCAGCTGGCGAGCGAGTTCGACACGCTTGACGAGCTCAAGGACGACCTGCGCACCCGGCTGACCCGGGTGAAGCGGATGGAGCAGCTCTACTCGGCTCGTGACCTGGCCCTGAAGGCCGTCATCGAGGCCACCGAGGTCCCCGCGCCGGAGGGCGTGGTGAAGGACGAGGTGGAGTCGCGCAAGGAGTCGATGAACGACCAGCTCCAGCGCATCGGTGCGTCGTTCGAGGACTACCTGTCGACCGAGGGCAAGACCGAGGAGGAGATGGACGCCGAGCTCAACGAGGCGGCCGTCGAGGGCGTGAAGGTGCAGCTGGTGCTCGACACCCTGGCCGACGCCGAGAACATCCAGGTGAGCGACGACGAGTTCGGGCACGAGATCGTGCACCGGGCGCAGCGTGCCGGGGTCGGCCCGCAGCAGTACTACGACCAGCTGGTCCAGGCCGGTGTCGCCGGTGCGGTCTTCGGTGACGTGCGGCGGGGCAAGGCGCTGGGTGTGGTGCTCGAGCGGGTGAAGATCGTCGACTCGGAGGGAACCGCGCTGTCGCTGGACGACCTGCGCGGCCCGGTGGACGAGCACGAGGGCCACGACCACGGTGACCACGAGGGTCACAACCACTGATCTGGGAGCCGGCCGGGCCCGAGCCGCAGCGTGGAGGCACGCAACGCGGCAAAGCACGCACAACGGGCCCGGCCGACCACGGTGCGCTCATAGCGAAATGCGGTGAGCATGGGAAGCTCCCGCTCCCAACACCGGTTAGGGTCGGCAAGTACAAGACTCTTGCGAAGGGCTGCCATGACCGACCTGCATATTCCAGCGTCGCCAGTCAGTCCCGCGCCCTCGGGGCGCGGTCGGGGCGCGGACTCGAGCCTGACGCTCGACGACTCGGTGTTCAACCGGCTGCTCAAGGAGCGCATCATCTTCCTTGGTAGCGAGGTCAACGACCAGGTCGCCAACCGGATCTGTGCCCAGATGCTCCTGCTCGCCGCTGAGGACGAGGAGCGCGACATCTGGCTCTACATCAACTCGCCCGGTGGCTCCGTCTACTCGGGCATGGCGATCTACGACATCATGCAGTTCGTCACCAACGACGTGGCGACGGTCGCGATGGGCATGGCGGCGTCGATGGGCCAGCTGCTGCTGTGCGCCGGCGCGCCGGGCAAGCGCATGGCGCTGCCGCACGCGCGGATCATGATGCACCAGCCCTCGGGTGGCATCGGCGGCACGGCCTCGGACATCGCCATCCAGGCCGAGCAGATGCTCTACACCAAGCGGATGTTCCAGGAGCGGGTGTCGTTCCACACGGGGCAGAGCCTGGACCAGATCGAATCCGACTCCGACCGCGACCGCTGGTTCACCGCCGAAGAGGCGCGCGACTACGGCTTCATCGACAAGGTGATCACCGGGGCCCAGCAGGCTCCGGAAGGCGCCGGAACCCTGGCTTGAGGAGCGAAGCGATGACCGATCTGAGCCTGCCCCCGGCGATGCGCGAGGTGCACAACCGTTACATCCTCCCGTCCTACGTGGAACGCACGTCGTATGGGATCAAGGAGACCAACCCGTACAACAAGCTGTTCGAGGACCGGATCATCTTCCTCGGCGTGCAGATCGACGACGCGTCGGCCAACGACGTGATGGCGCAGCTGCTGACGCTGGAGAGCAACGAGCCGGACCGCGACATCATCATGTACATCAACTCGCCCGGTGGCTCGTTCACGGCCATGACGGCGATCTACGACACGATGCTGTACGTGCGGCCCGACGTCATGACGGTCTGCCTCGGCCAGGCGGCGAGTGCCGCGGCGGTCCTGCTCTCGGCCGGCACGCCCGGCAAGCGGCTGGCCCTGCCCAACTCGCGGATCATCATCCACCAGCCGGCCACCGAGGGCGGCTACGGGCAGGGGTCCGACATCGAGATCCAGGCCCGCGAGATCATGCGGATGCGCACGAACCTCGAGGAGATGGTGTCCCGGCACACCGGGCAGCCGATCGAGAAGGTCCGCAAGGACATCGACCGCGACAAGATCCTGACGGCCGAAGAGGCCAAGGAGTACGGTCTGGTCGACAACATCCTGGTCAGCCGCAAGAAGTCGGCACTGGTCGCTTCCGGGGCGTAGCCCACAATGTTCACATCGGCCCGCCTCACCTCATGGTCTGGCGGGCCGATGTGGCCATCCGGAAAGACACCACCGCTCAGGGGGTCGGAATACGGCCGACCACCAGGTAACGTCGAGGCAGCACCAAGCAACACGCACGATGCACGACGCAAGCGGCAGCCGGCAGCAAGCCGCGCACGTGAGCTGAACAAAAGCGCAACGCGCGCAAAGCGCGAAGCACAGGCGCGACGCGATCCGGGCAGTCAGTCCGGCCGAATGCAGGGAGATCGTAGGTGGCACGGATCGGCGACGGCGGCGACCTACTGAAATGTTCCTTCTGCGGCAAGTCGCAGAAGCAGGTGAAGAAGCTGATCGCAGGACCGGGCGTCTACATCTGCGACGAGTGCATCGACCTCTGCAACGAGATCATCGAGGAAGAGCTCGCCGAGTCGGGCGACGTCAAGTTCGACGAGCTGCCCAAGCCGATGGAGATCTGCGCCTTCCTCGACCAGTACGTGGTCGGGCAGGACCAGGCCAAGAAGGCCCTCGCGGTGGCGGTCTACAACCACTACAAGCGGGTCCAGGCCGAGTCCGGCGGCAACTCCAGCGACGGCGTCGAGCTCGCGAAGTCCAACATCCTGCTGATCGGCCCCACGGGCTGCGGCAAGACCCACCTGGCGCAGACCCTGGCCCGGATGCTCAACGTGCCGTTCGCGATCGCGGACGCCACGGCGCTCACCGAGGCCGGCTATGTCGGCGAGGACGTCGAGAACATCCTGCTGAAGCTGATCCAGGCCGCGGACTACGACATCCGCCGCGCCGAGACCGGCATCGTCTACATCGACGAGGTCGACAAGATCGCCCGCAAGTCGGAGAACCCCAGCATCACCAGGGACGTGTCCGGCGAGGGCGTGCAGCAGGCGCTGCTGAAGATCATCGAGGGCACGGTCGCCAACGTGCCGCCGCAGGGCGGCCGTAAGCACCCGCACCAGGAGTTCATCCAGATCGACACGTCCAACGTGCTGTTCATCTGCGGTGGCGCGTTCGCGGGGCTCGACCGGATCGTCCAGGCGCGCGTCGGCAAGGGTGGCACCGGCTTCGGCGCCAACCTGCGCTCGATCACCGACCGCACGCTCGACGACAGCTTCGGCGACGTGATGCCGGAGGACATGCTGAAGTTCGGGCTCATCCCCGAGTTCATCGGCCGCCTCCCCGTGATCACCAGCGTCAAGAGCCTCGACCGCGACGCGCTGGTCAAGATCCTCACCGAGCCGCGCAACGCGCTCGTCCGGCAGTACCAGCGCCTGTTCGAGCTCGACGGCGTCGAGCTGGAGTTCAACGCCGAGGCCCTCGAGTCGATCGCCGACCAGGCGATCCTCCGAGGCACCGGCGCCCGCGGCCTCCGTGCGATCATGGAGGAAGTCCTCCTCAGTGTGATGTACGAGGTGCCCAGCAACCCCAACATCGCCCGCGTGCTGATCACCCGCGAGGTCGTGCTCGAGAAGGTCATCCCGACCATCGTTCCCCGCGACCTCGCCGCCCACCGGGCCGGCCGCCGCCGCGCGGACCGCGAGGAGAAGTCGGCCTAGCCGCACAAGACGCAGCGCCGTCCACCCCCACGGGTGGGCGGCGCTTCTCTTTGTGGCGTTTGCGGCTTGTGTACGACCTGCGCGACGGAATACGGATCACACTGCCAGCAACGCGACGGAAAACGCGGTGGCGGTACACGATGACAACCAATAGCGTTCTCGACGTGTTGTCACTCGTCTTCGCCGCCGTGTCCGCGCTCGTCTGGGGTGCGGGTGACTTCGCCGGCGGCAAGGCGAGTCAGCGCACCGACTCGTTCGGCATCGCGCTCGTGGCCGAGCTGGCCGGCATCCCACTGGTCGTCGGCTGGCTGATCGTCACCCGCCCGGGCCTGCCGACCGCCGCCGACCTCACGTGGGGCGCCGCGGCCGGCGTGGTCGGCGTGGCGGGTCTCGTCGTCTTCTACCGCGGTCTCGCCGGCGGCGCCATGTCGGTCGTCGCGCCGCTGACCGCCACGACGACGGCCGCGGTGCCGCTGCTGCTCGGCCTCGTCCTGGACCGGCGCCCGTCTGCGCTCGCCCTGTGCGGCGCGGTGCTCGCCGTCGTCGCCATCACGCTCGTCAGCGCCGGCCCGACCGGCGGTGTCACCGTCCCTCGGGGGACGATCGTCGCCGCGCTCGGCGCCGGGCTGCTGTTCGGTGGGTACTTCACGCTCATCGCCCAGACGTCGCACGCGTCTGGGATGTGGCCGCTGCTGTCGGGCCGCGTCGCCGGGGTCGCCGGGCTCCTCGTCGCGATGCGCGTCATGCGCGTGCCGCTGCGGATGGACCGGACGTCGGTGGCGCTCGCGAGCACCGCCGGCGCGTTCGACGTGACCGCCAACGCGTTCTACCTCGTGGCCGTCCGCGGGGGCATGCTGAGCATCACCGCGCCGATCGCGTCGCTGTACCCGGTGAGCACCGTCTTCCTCGCGATGGCCGTCGACCGGGAGCGGATGCGGCCGCTGCAGATCACCGGGCTCGGTCTGGCCGCCGCTGCTCTCGTCCTGACCGCCGCCTGATCGATAGGCTGAGGGTATGCGCGTAGCGGTGTGTCAGCTGAACGCCCGTGACGACCGGGCAGACAACCTGAGGGTGGCCAGGACCCTGCTGGAGCGTGCCGCCGCGGGTGGTGCGGATCTGGCGGTGCTTCCGGAGTACGTGGACTACCTCGGCCGCGCCGACGGGGCGCCGAAGCCGGAGCCGATCGACGGGGAGTTCGCGGCCTTCTTCGCCGACGCCGCGCGCGAGCTCGGGATGTGGGTGCACGCCGGCTCCTTCCACGAGGTCGGGCCCGACCCCGAGCACACGTACAACACCACGCTCGTCTTCGACCGCCAGGGCGGACTCGCCGGCGCCTACCGGAAGATCCACCTCTACGACGTCGAGATCCCCGGTCGCGTCTCCTATCACGAGTCCGCGACGGTGGCGCCCGGCACGCAGACCACACTGCTCGACGTCGACGAGGCCGTTCTCGGCCTGTCGATCTGCTACGACCTTCGTTTCCCCGAGTTGTACCGGCAGCTGGCGATCGAGGGTGCGACGGTGCTCGTGGTGCCGGCGGCGTTCATGCTCCACACGGGCCGCGACCACTGGGAGCCGCTGCTGCGTGCCCGTGCGATCGAGAACCAGTGCTATGTGCTGGCCGCCGGTCAGGTCGGCAACCACGACCCCGACCGCACCTGCTTCGGGCGCAGCATGGTGATCGACCCCTGGGGGACGGTCGTCGCCCTGGCGCCCGATGTCGTGGGCGTCACGTTCGCCGATCTCGACTTCGCCCGTCTCGCGGAGATCCGCGCCACGTTGCCGAGTCTGGCCAACCGCCGGCTCTGACCTTCCCCGCGCCGGCCCGGCGGTTGCCGCGGGTCAGGCGTGGCGGTTGCTCAGGATGCCGACGACGGTGATCCCGACGATCGCCGCGCCCGTGACGAGCATCGCGGCGCGCATCCGCGAAGGTCCGCGCATCGCCAGCCGATAGGTGGCCACGACCACGAACAACGCCACGGCGATCCCGATGACGAACTGCCACAGCGGGAAGAGCATGTCCAGCAGTGCGTCCGCGTGGGGGCTCGGCGTCATGCCGTCATCCTCCCCGATTTGACGCGGGTTCGCCGTTCCCCGTACGGTTCTCCAGGTCCGAGGGACTGGTCGGAAACGACCGGTTCGCCGGACTTCTTCCTGGGTGGTGCGGTTTCAACCGGTGTAAGCCGGATTTGCGATCGCGAAGCCGGCCAGGTAGGTTGATCCAGCCGGCAGGGAGCCGGGCGGGTGAAAGCCGAGAGGCTCGAGCCGGCCGGTCCAGTCGGAATCCCGAGCAGGTCTCCACACCGGAAACGGTGCGGTTGGCGTGTGCGGGAAACGTTCCAGAAGGTCGACAAGCGGATAACGCGAACTTGACAGGCAGGAACGACCTGGTAAAGTAACAAAGCCGGCAGGGAGCCGGGCGGGCAAGCGAGCGACACGCTCCAGTGCCGGCCGGTCCTACCGGATCTCCCGAAACAAGATCACCGGAAACGGTGCCCTTGTTATGCTCGGGAAGCCGCTTGAAGTTGAATAGCCCGGAAATACGGACTTGACAACGGCGAGCAACCTGGTAAAGTAGAGAAGTTGCCCCGGATGAGGTAAGCTCAACTGAGCGAGCTTCAGCGGTGTGTGTTGGTTGTTTGAGAACTCAACAGGGTGCTTGTTAAGCCAGTGCCAATTGATTGACCCCGTGACATGGCTTTGTTGTCGTGTCCGA